>JAYPBG010000477.1:0-2454 GCA_038124075.1 Gammaproteobacteria bacterium | reverse complement strand
TCTGTCATCAAGAAGTGTGGGAAGTATTCGATTAGTCTAAACAAGTGCTGCCTCGATTCAAGAGAAAAGTCGCCCAAATCCACATCCAAATTGGGTAAAATTATCAGAATGTCTACCGCTAAAGCCGATAGAATTGTCAACACGCCCTAATCAACCCATTAACGTAGGAATCATTGATGCCCACTCTCCGACGTGTCATACAGATCAGCCGCGTTCTGCTGCGCTCTTTGCCTCTCTGCTTGCTCTTTATTGTGGGTGCATGCACCCAATCACAGTTTGCAATGACACCTGAAATGCGCGCTCAACTGGCGAAGACGGCTGAAGACTTAATGATGGTTGATTGCTTATTGCCGGGGCAGCTGCGAAAGTTGGGCAGTCAGGCGACCTATTTGACAGCCCGCCGCCCGCTTAAGACCTCCGCGGTTGATTGTGAAATACGGGGCGGTGAATACGTTGCATTTGATCGAGCCAACTATGCCACCGCGTTAAAGGTGTGGTTGCCGATTGCAGAGCAAGGTGACCCAGAGGCTCAGACCTATGTAGGGGAGATCTACGAAAAGGGCTTAGGGTTGACTCCGGACTATCAAATGGCTGCATTGTGGTATGAGCGTGCTGCAAAACAGTCATTTTCCCGAGCGCAGATCAATTTGGGCCATCTTTATGAGAAAGGGTTAGGGGTTAGCAAGGACAGCGCTAAAGCACTGAGCTTTTACCGTGCAGCCTCAGGGTTAGAGGAGGATCAGTTGGCGTATGCGTCGACCATTGCGGCGGCCCATGCCTCGGAGGCCGAGTTGCAACGACTCAAAGATCTTGCGTTACAAAAAGATGATGAAATTCGCCAATTAAAGCAGTCACTGTCAAAAGCGCAAGCGCGTCTACGGCAGTTACAGAAAGATGTGAACGAGTCCAATAAGCAGCTGCTTCATATAGAGGAGCAGCTGAAAAAGTCGAAACGCTCAGTGTCGAACGCGCCTGACAGGGGTACCGAAGAGGCAGTGCTGGCCCAAGAGGTGGCGATGTTGAAAGCGTTGTTGCACGATGAACAGCGGCGCAGCGATCGCGAACTGTTTGCTTTTACTCAGGAAGCGCGTGCCCTGACCGACCAGAAACGCCTTATTATTGCGGCGCTGGAGGAGCAGCTGCAGCGCTCCAGAATGGCGTTGTTGGAGAAGCGAGGTGTGATTGCTCAGCTGCAACAGCAATCTTCAGCTTATCAGAATTCACTTCAACAGATGCGACAGCAAGAGGTGCTGCTGGCCGGTGCACCGGTGATAGAGATCATTGACCCACCTATGACGCTGACACGAGGGCGTCCTACCGTTCGTTTACGCTCCGCCATCTCAGAGAAAGAGATCATCGGTAAAGTGGTGGCCCCAGCCGGTTTGGCCTCATTGAAGATCAATGAGCAGCCTCAGGAGATCGATCAGTACAACCTTTTTTGGGCAAAAATACCGATTGTGCGCGTCGAAAACCCTGTGGAGATTGTAGCCATTGATAAAAAGGGGCGGCGTGTCAGTGTGGATTTTGCTCTGCTAAGCGGCTTAAATGCCGACCGACCCGAGCACCGGCCTCGACGGAATGATGTCACGGAGTCGTCGTCCGCTGAAACGTTCAAAGCCAACCTTAAGCAGGCAAGAGAGGCGCTCTCTTTGGGGCGGTACTATGCGTTGGTGATAGGTAACAATAAATATCAACACTTTCCAGAGCTGGAGACCGCTGTTAATGACGCGCGTGAAACCGCACGAATACTGCGTGAGCAGTATGGATTTGAGACGTCACTGCTGATTGATGCAGACCGCTATACCCTTCTGTCCGAGTTTAACCGGCTGCGCTCAGAGTTGACTCGGCACGATAATCTTCTTATCTACTATGCAGGGCATGGTGAGTTGGATCGCCTGAATGAACGGGGTTACTGGTTGCCCGTGGATGCGGAGAAAGTGAGCACGACCAACTGGATCTCCAATGTGGCCATCAGCGACATTCTTAATGCAATGCCGGCAAAGCATGTCATGGTCGTGGCGGACTCCTGCTATGCCGGCACACTCTCGACCAGTTCTGTTGCGCGCGCTGCTTTAAATATGGAGCCCGAAGTGCATACTGAGTGGGTCAAAGTGATGGCGGGTACGCGTGCCCGGACGGTATTAACCTCAGGGGGTATCGCACCGGTTATGGATGGCGGGGGAGGTGTGCACTCGGTCTTTGCTAATGCGTTTATCAAAGCACTGCGGTCGAACAGCGGTTTAATGGAGGGGTATGGACTATATCGGCAGGTATTAGGGCAGGTGCGTATGCGGTCGGCGGAGCTGCAGTTGGAGCAGATACCCGATTATGCCCCGATTAAACATGCAGGCCATGAAGCGGGTGAGTTTTTCTTTCAGTCCAACACGCTTTAGTTAAGGCTAGTGCTCTGGCTGGCTTAAAATTTAGGGTGAGCGATTTTCTGAAGCCTTAGCT
>JAYPBG010000476.1:0-2455 GCA_038124075.1 Gammaproteobacteria bacterium | reverse complement strand
CGATCAGTGACCGATCTGAGTATATCGTAAGGTTTCTGATTGACCAAGGCTGTAAGCTGATTGTTGTGGCCTGTAATACAGCAACAGTGAACGCAATCAGCACGCTCAGATCAACATTTAATGTGCCCATTGTCGGCATAGAACCCGCCATTAAACCCGCCGCACTGCAAAGCAAAAATGGGCGCATCGGCGTGCTTGCCACAGAGCAGACCTTAAGAAGCGATGCCTTCAAACAGCTTATGGCACGCTACTCTGGCCATGCAGAGATCGAGCGCAAAGCCTGTCCACACTTTGTCCATCTCGTTGAAAGCCTTGATCACGAAGGTGATAAGGCGCTCAAAGCCGCGCAGCACTACATCCAGCCCATGCTCGAGATAGGCTGCGATCAAATCGTGCTTGGCTGTACTCATTTCTCGTTTCTAAAGCCGCTCATCAGCCAAGTCGTACGCGATAAGGCCAACATTATTGACACAGCAAAGCCCGTCGCGCTAGAGGTCAAACGCAAGCTGCATCAATTAAGTTTAAAAACAGACCAGGTTTCAGACGGCCGTATGTCACTCTGGACCAGCGGCTGCCCTATAAAAACGAGCGGCGCTGTGCGAGCATTATGGGGCTCAGAGGTGGAGGTACTGCCCGCAATCGATACCTCTCGCATCAAGTAGCACTATCCAATAGCACTATCAATAAAGGCGGCTTACCCAAAAAGAGTCCAAACCGGTTTACACTGAAGCGGCAACGGTGGGTACTTGCCCAGCTTTAACCACCCCCCTATCGGCCCATGGAAGTCACTTCCAGCCGACGCATAAAGATCATAGGCCTGCGCCAATTGCGCCGCGCATCGCAATTGATCGACGGTCTGCGTACCCGTCGACACCTCGATCGCTTGCCCTCCGGCCTCTTTAAAGGATGAAACCAACCGGGTAAGCTTTGCTCGTGTCATCTTATATTTACCAGGGTGCGCAATGACCGCCACCCCTCCAGCCTGCACAATCGCAGCAACACCCTCCTCAAGAGTGGCCCACTCGGTCTTCACATAGGCCTTTTTTCCAGTACCCAAATATTTTGAAAAGGCTTTTTCCATGCTTTTACAGACACCCTGTTCTACCAAAGCTTGGGCAAAGTGTGGGCGCGCAGGGGTGTTGCCTTGGGCAAGCTCGACCGCACGGGCATAGACCGCTGCGTGCCCCAGCGTCTCCAGCTTATCCCCTATTCTTTTGGCACGCTCAATGCGCTGTTGATGCTGCGAATGAAGCCGCTTTTTTATAACATCCGCTTCGATATCAATATTAAGCCCAACAATATGAATATCATCACTGCCCCAACGGCAGGAGATTTCAACACCGGGAATAATCTCCACCCCACGCTGCGCGCCACGCGCCACAGCCTCGTCAATGCCTGCCGTTGTATCATGGTCGGTAATCGCCAAGGCGGACACGCCCACCTCATAAGCATGGTCAACCAGCTCTGTAGGGGTCAGCGTTCCATCCGAGGCGGTGGTATGACTGTGCAGGTCAAATTTTTTCAAATCTTTACCTATTACCTAATCTTTTTCCCTAGCCTTGATTTAAACCACTGCTGTAGCAATCCAGTATGCCGTCACTGTTTGCTTCCCAACCAGGCACTTGTTCAATTTCCTGTTTTTCATTGACGGTCACAAGCATCTCTTCAAAGCTTTCACTGCCTGCATCCCCAACCAAGGTGCCATCCGTACCCTGATGACCACAACAGACACTCTCTCCTATGGTTGTCCCCTCTTGCGACTGCGACTGATCAAAAAGCTGTGCGTTACTCACGCCACTTACAATGGTTGTCATAGCGACACCCCCTATGTTTTTTTCTACTGTTAATGAGTTAATTGTATGGCCGTTTAGCCCCATCCAACCCAAACCCAGACCCAAACCCTATAGACGGCTTGGATACTCAGTGTGATGCCTATCGGGCTTAAAATCAATTTTATTTTATTTACAATAAGTAAATCATCATCCGGAGAATTGAAAAATAATGATAAAAAATGATGCAAAACGTTACACAGCATGTAAACGACGCACTGCGTACACGCTCAAATAAACCTTGACCAGAGCGTTAGTTTTTGATAAAAATATCTCTTAACTTTTCTCATTATTTGAAATGGGCAAAAATGGGCACATAACTACGCAATAATTTATATATTTTATATAAAAAGAGACCACAACAACTATACACAACAACTATATACAACAAAAACGATCACACAACAGGAAAGCAATATGAACAACATACCTGCTGCAGGCGCGACTCGTCCCTCTTATGGCGCTCATCAAGCGCACGCCAACACGAATAACAACAAACAACCGTCCAAACTCATGAGACGCATCGAGGTTGGCTTTGCCGCCCTCAAAAACCCCAGCAACTGGAGTGCAGCCCGCATAAAGCTGGCACACCCCTATAAATTTGACCTTGTCAAAACAGAGTCCGG
>JAYPBG010000475.1:0-2464 GCA_038124075.1 Gammaproteobacteria bacterium | reverse complement strand
GCTTTTGCACATCCCAAGGGATAAACGACCCCAAGCAGACCGATTGATACCGCAGCCGCTTCAGATCTCGGGTTTTAGGGTAGGTGTAGGGTGTAAGATCACGCGGATCAAGCTCAAAGTCATCGGCAATCATACCGGCCATATCTTCAGCGGTAATCCCCAGATTGACAAACCGATTAAAGCGCGTCTCATCCACCATTTCGATCTCATCATCCCGATAGTCATAATAGGTGGTGTACTCTGAAGAGGGCTCACCCCAGAAGACTAACGGCGTGTTGTACTTGAGCGCAATCTGCATGGGGTAAGAGAAGATGCCTGTATGACAGTGCCAGCAGAAATCACCTTTTCGAATAAGCGACTCCAACATCAGCCGTTTAACCACTTTCCAATTGGGCGAAAACGTCAACACATCAACACCGAGCTGCTTGAAGGTGCGCTCATTATTTTTAAGCAGATTAGGGCGCATAAATTGATGGTTAAACTGTATCACCAGCGGTTTAATACGGTACTCTTTCATCAAATAGTAGAGCGTGAAGGTTGAATCTTTTCCACCAGAGAAAGGGATAATGCAGTCATACTCATAGTGACCACGATGCGTTTCGACAAGATCGGTCAAAGCCCGTTTTCGATCACTCCAGTTGATTTGGTCGTTCCGAAACGACCTCTGCTCACAGATATTACAAATACCGTCATTATTAAACTCAATCGTCTCATAGGTTTCAGGCAGTCCACACTGCTGACAACGTTTCATACGCTTACTCTAGTCACCCTTCATTACACTCTAAAAATTCTGAAATCTCATCAATGGTAAGAAAATGGGTATTTTTACCCGAATTGTAACTGAACCCCTGCTCGACAGGCGTGCCCTGTTCTCCCAAGTAATTCTGCTCATAGTTTATATCTAAGTTAAAGAATTGAATGGTCGGCTTGATAAGATAGTAGTCATCAAACTCCAGAGTGATAT
Organism: Gammaproteobacteria bacterium; assembly: GCA_038124075.1. Taxonomy (GTDB): domain Bacteria; phylum Pseudomonadota; class Gammaproteobacteria; order Pseudomonadales; family JAYPBG01; genus JAYPBG01. The sequence goes on along the minus strand of JAYPBG010000475.1, from coordinate 1,500 downwards.
GACTGTCATCACGGGGACACATCGTCTCATGCAGTTTCTCTCCGGGACGTATTCCGATGCATTGGGTAACCTTATCGGGTGCAATCGCTGCAGCCACATCGGTGACACGAATAGAGGGCAGTTTCGGCACAAAAATCTCCCCCCCTTTCATGCGTGAGAAGCAGTTCAGTACAAACTCAACACCCTGCTCCAAGGTGATCCAGAAACGGGTCATACGCTCATCCGTTACCGGTAACTCTGCGGCTCCCTCCTGAATCAGCTTTCGAAACAGGGGGATGACGGAACCACGTGAACAGGCGACATTGCCGTACCTCACCACAGAAAAACGTGTATTTTGACTGCCTGCTAAATTATTTCCAGCAACAAACAGTTTATCGGATGCCAATTTTGTTGCACCGTAGAGATTCACAGGGTTAGCCGCTTTATCGGTCGAGAGCGCTATGACCTGTTTCACTTTGCACTGTATGGCGGCTTTAATAACGTTCTCAGCACCATAAATATTGGTTTTGATGCACTCAATGGGGTTGTACTCGGCAGCAGGCACCTGCTTTAAGGCCGCAGCATGAATCACATAATCGACATCTTGCATCGCTTGAATAAGACGACCTTCATCGCGCACATCACCAATAAAATAGCGCATGCAGCTTGTATTATATTTCTGCTGCATCTCATACTGCTTCAACTCATCACGCGAGTAAATGATTAATTTTTTCGGCTTATAGTGTGTTAAAATGGTTTCCGTGAACTTATGCCCAAATGAGCCCGTGCCACCGGTGATCATAATTGAAGCATCATCAAACATCATCTTACCTCATCTTACCTTATTCAAAAATTTACGATCACATAATAATCAGATCATAACCATCTGAGCCCCCCTGCCTCGCATCACTCCTACACTGCTTTATCGGCCAGAAGCCAGTTTTTTTTAGTAGTACGAACAAAAAATAATCTTCTTGCCTCCCTATACTCTTCAGCTCCTACAGACCATCCAGTGATTACGGCGTTTAAATATAGCTCAAAATCAACGGTTTAGTGATTTTTATAGGCATGAATCCCTTGCTGATTCTTTTTTATTCGTTTCAATGCTTGATAGGTGCTTTCACGCTCAGCTTCTACCCAATCAACCAATGCCTGATGCTGCGCCATAAGCTCTCTCAGCGCCTCTTCATGCGCCCTTAGCTGTACATCCGTCGACGCTTCAAAAAACGTACCCAACTCTCTTGCCCACTGCGTTTCGAGTAACTGCAGCCTTTCCCACTGCTGTTCCTTAGCTAATCGCAGCAGCTCAGCACACACTTTCTTGAGATGAGCCAACTGCATATGTGCAACCCCATCATCCATAACGGTCACCCTTACCCATTAACGCACTCTCTCGTCCGTGATCAATTTAAATATAATTAAAAATAGTTAAATTACTGATTCGAGCAAAACTGGCCTGACTCGCTTGAAGAATAAAGCTTTCCTGAGTCAACATGGACGCTGCTTCAGCCATATCAAGAT
>JAYPBG010000474.1:1855-2469 GCA_038124075.1 Gammaproteobacteria bacterium | reverse complement strand
GGTTTCAGGTCTCTTCTCCGGATAATTTAATTGTAGATCTGGGGGTCACAGAGTCCTCTGCAACATCGTTTGCGTTAGGGTTCTTTGATGTTGATTCTGGGTTGCTTGAGTTGGAGCTTTCTGCGCTCGAAAATGGTGGTCAGGCCGATATTATCGCGACACCCAAAGTTTTGACAGCCGATCAGCAAGCTGCACGCATCTCTTCTGGTACAGAGGTACCCTACCAGGAGGCTTCTTCGAGTGGTGCGACGTCTGTCTCTTTTAAAGAGGCGGTGCTAAGTCTTGATGTCACACCTCAAATTACCCCGGATGGTAGGATCATTATGGACCTTCAGGTGAACCAGGATACCATTGGTCAGATCTTTAACGATGTACCGAGCATTGATACCAATGAGATAACGACCCGAGTCTTGGTGGATGATGGTGAAACGGTTGTCTTAGGGGGTGTTTTCCGTACAGAGACGATTCATGCAACGACTAAAACCCCGTTTTTTGGTGATCTCCCGGTGATCGGGCGTTTCTTTAGAAATGTGAGGGATACGGAGTCGAAGCAGGAGTTGTTGGTGTTTATAACGCCGAAGATCGTTCGGGATGTGCTTGCGCAGCAGTGATGT
>JAYPBG010000474.1:0-1845 GCA_038124075.1 Gammaproteobacteria bacterium | reverse complement strand
CCTCCCGTCCTTGCCCTCAGTTCTTGCCCTCAGTTCTTGCCCTCAGTTCTTACCTCCCCTTCTTTTTCCGGCTCTTCCCTCAGCTCTTTTTCTATCTTTTGTCAATATCATGGCTGTTCTGCATAGAATTCGCTAATATAACGCATTGATTTCGTTTTGGTGAGTCGAATGCAGTGATGTCGGATAAACTTGCTGTATCATCTCGGTTGGGCGGGATATGAGTGCGAGGGGATGTGGTTGAGAGTATTGTAGGTGAGAGTATCTGAGTGAGGGTATGTTCATAGATGATAATACCGGAAAAAATATTTTTAATTGGACCCATGGGGTCGGGTAAGAGTGCGGTTGGTAAGAAGTTAGCCGTAAAGCTTGGTATGCCCTTTAAGGATTCGGATGGCGAGATCGTGGCGCGTACGGGCGCCACGATCAGTTGGATTTTTGATGTAGAGGGTGAGGCGGGGTTTCGTCAGCGCGAATCCAATATGATCGATGAGCTAACGCAGTTAGACTCGATTGTGTTGGCCACAGGAGGAGGTGTTGTGCTCAATGAGCAAAACGGGGACTATTTAACCCGACGTGGGACCGTTGTGTTACTGACGGCCACGGTGGATACCTTATTAGAGCGAACGGCGAAAGATACGAAAAGGCCTTTACTGCAGACCGAAAATCGGCGGGGTGTCATTGAGAAGCTGCTGAATGAGCGGCTGCCTCTTTATGAAGCCATAGCGGACGTGGTGATCCCGACAGATAAAGGTGGGATTAATAGGACTGTGAGTAAAATCATCCAAGCGGTAGAATCACCCTCTTAAGGGAATGGGTATGAAGTAACTTGAAGATTTGCCGCTCCTGAACGCGCTTTGCTCAGGCATGCATCCGCTTTAAATGTTCAAGCTATTTCTCACCCATTCCAAGGTGAGATGATCGGTTTTGGAGTGTCAGGTGGTTGAAGTTGTTATTGAGTTATTGAGTTGTTGATGCGTTGGAGGCAGGTATGATGAGTGATTCGGATAATGGTGTGGTGCGATCTCAAAAGGAGCAGGAGCCTAACATAGAAAAGCAGACATTAAGGGTTGACCTTGGTGATCGCAGTTACCCCATTGTTATAGGTGCTGGGCTCTTTAACTCTGATGCCGCTGCGATGCTGTCGCCATGCTTTAAAAATCAGCAAGTGATGATCGTGACAAATGAGACGGTTGGGCCACTCTATTTGGAGGCGTTTGTCTCTGAGCTAAAAAAGAGTGACCCTGAACTACAGGTTGACACCGTTGTGCTGCCGGATGGTGAACAGCATAAAAAATTGAGCAGCATTGAGCTGATCTATGATCAGCTGCTCTCTAAACAGCACAGTCGAGGTACGACCTTAATCGCTTTAGGTGGAGGGGTTGTCGGAGATATGACCGGTTTTGCTGCAGCGACTTATCAGCGTGGCGTGAACTTCATACAGGTGCCGACAACGCTGCTTGCGCAAGTCGACTCTTCGGTTGGTGGGAAGACAGGTGTGAACCATCCCAGTGGGAAAAATATGATCGGTGCATTTTACCAGCCTAAATCGGTGTTGATTGATCTTGGTTCATTGCAAACGTTATCGGACCGTGACTATAACGCCGGGCTGGCGGAGGTGGTCAAATATGGCCTTATTTGGGATCGATCGTTTTTTGAGTGGTTGGAGAAAAACAGCGCCGCTTTAGTGCAGCGTGATTTGGGGGCGCTTCAATATGCGGTGAAGCGCTCGTGTGAGATTAAGGCAGACGTGGTCAGGCAAGATGAGCGTGAAGGTGGTATTCGTGCGATTCTTAATTTGGGCCATACCTTTGGGCATGCCATTGAGACCCTTACACACTATCAAAC
>JAYPBG010000473.1:2060-2479 GCA_038124075.1 Gammaproteobacteria bacterium | reverse complement strand
CTTTTGTTTTTTCTTGCATTGCAGCAGTACGCTGTTTTACGGTCTCTTCAAGATTTCTGTTGTGCTCTTCTATTTCACACTTTAATTTAATGTTGTTCTGCGATACGTTCATCATCTGAAGCATGGAGCTATAGTACTCATGGTCAGTGTCAGAGTATCGAATCTGATCTTTATCGCCGACCAGTATGATTCTACCTGCACCGGTATCGTCAATGATAAATGGAATGCTGATCATTGTTTGGGGGATGCCAGAAATTTCAAACTCGTACGTTTTTATATTATCAAGAACGCTGTCGGGTTTAGTGATTGTTTCCTCAAAGATGCCCATCCAGTCGTGTTGGGGTGGGTTTTTTGAAATGTGTGTTTTTTGTGTGTGTTTTGTGGTTTTTTTGTTATGTTGTTTTTGTTTTTTTTTTTTA
>JAYPBG010000473.1:0-2050 GCA_038124075.1 Gammaproteobacteria bacterium | reverse complement strand
TGGTCTGGATTGTCTGAGTTGTCTGAGTTGTCTGAGTTGTCTGAGTTGTCTATGTTGCTTGTTTCGCTTGTGATAGGTACTTTTCGTAATCTTATGTCATTAAATTTAGGGTGTTTAATGAATCCGAAGTTGGCTTTTGCATGTTTATAGGCGCTCATCAACGAGAGCTCATATATCTCTTTTTCAGTATGTAAGATCGTAAGCGCTTGACCCAGAGTATTAAGTTCAACCAGATCTTCGATTTTCTTTTGGATGGTTGTTCTCATAGTGTCAAAATTATTAGCCAGTAACCCAATCTCATCATTGCTGACGACATTTACAGGTTGTTCATAATTGCCTCCGCTGATGGTTTCAGCGGCATCTCTCAATGCGTTAAGTGGGCGTGATATTTTTGTTGCCATTTTCTTAACGGCTAGAAATCCAATGAGGCCTGTAATAATGGCTAAAGCACTGATGACTGAGATGGTCTTGATTAAAGCTTTTTCAGACTCTATGCGTGCGTTTTCAATGCTGAGGAGCATATTTTTATCGGTCACGGAGTATTGAATGAAGCCCAGCATCTCTTCATCAACAATAACGGGGGCTGCAAAAAGATAGACTGGGTAGCCATCTATTTTTGTAAATTTAAAATCTAAATCCTCTAATCTTTCAACCCATAAGGCATTATCATCATTCATGACTATTCGATCTGCCATTATGCCTGATGGGTTTTTCGGGGAGACTTGAGTCCAGGGCACACGGTCTATATCCATGAAGGTACCGAAGAGAATATCTTTATCGGACTTGACGGTTGAGGCTACTAAGTCCTGAATAGAGGAGAATGCGTTGTCTTCTACCATCCCTTTGAGTGCTTGGCTGTTATTCTGTGTAAGCAGTTTGCCTTTTTCGATGAGCGCATTTTTAATCTGCGTCTGACTGCGATCCAGCGATTTCTCAGCTTCATCAACACTGATGTATGAAACCACTGATAGCACAGCGGTAAATACGAGCGCTAGGATGCAGGAGACTTGAATGATCAGTTTGCTTTTGATGCTTTTAAATTTCACAGTGTTACCTTTCAAAAAGAGTGAGTAAAGAAACAGGGGAGCAATCAGGGTGAACAGTAAACCATGTCAATATAAGATCATGGCGCGCAGCCGGTATTGGGTAGGTATTGAGCTGTTTTTATTGTTTGCCCTATCAATATTATAGGTTTAATTTCATGCTCATGCTCATGCTCATGCTCATGCTCATGCTCATGCTCATGTGAAGCTTCTCTTTTTAATTTCACAGATGCATTCAGTTGTGTGCTAGACTATTTTATAAATATGAAGGTTAAGGAGATAGCTCTTTATTGAGTAGCGCACTGTTTAATTCGCTATGTTTCAGAGTTAAAAAGTGGAGCTGTCTGCCGGGCTAATATAAACATAAACATAAACATAAACATAAACATAAACATAAACATAAACAGCTGCACATGCATTAGGTGTAAATATGTTTGCTGTACAGGGCGGTAATAGTTAGGCTTATGTTCTCGATTATTTTACCCATAGTGGTATCTGTAATGGCGACCTCGACACTTTTTTTTCTACTTCGTCGTCACTACGAACAGAGGCTCGAGTCACTGTACCAAGATCGAGAAAAAGGTCTTGTTAGGTTGGCTGATCAAGCTAAGCAGGAGGATACTATCTCACAGTTAAATGCCAGCTATTCTGAAGCTTTATCAGACTCCGCAGAAAAGGATGGCCAATTACCTGCTCTTCAACAAGAGATGCAGAGTCGTCTGACGGAAGCCGATAAACTTATAGAGCTTCTTAGAGAGGAGTTGGCTTCGATTCAGTCAAGTAGTTCGTCAAAATCTCAAGAATTGGGTGCGTCAGCGGCAAGGATGAAAGATGAGATTGAAGGTCTTCAGAGGCTCACCAATACATTCGATCGTTGGAGTGCGTCTATGGCTGAGCTTATGGGGCATAATCATGCAATGATTCAGCAGAGCCATACGTTTAATGAATTAACAAGGCTCTTAGGAACGTAACCTTATGCCACTATCAACTCAAGCATCGGCTCTATC
>JAYPBG010000472.1:0-2486 GCA_038124075.1 Gammaproteobacteria bacterium | reverse complement strand
GAATATACAAAGTGTATCACACTGGGATCATCTACTCATTTTTCTCTAAAAATGAATAAAACATTCCTAAAGTAATCAAAAACCGCTAAAATTGATCAGATAAATCCTATCTTGATCAAAAAACTGGTTTTTTGCACATGAATTCATTCCCAAATACGCCACTTCCAACTGATGAAGCATTAGAGATACCAACGATATTAAAGGCCTTGGTGCAGGCGCATAGGCATCTTGCAGAGCTTAAAGGGGTAGCAAAAACGATACCCAATGAAGGGATTCTTATATCAACTCTATCTTTGCAAGAAGCTCAAAGCAGCTCAGCCATTGAAAATATTATCACCACCCAAGATGCATTATATAAACATACGCTGCAAACCAATAACACCGATGCTGTCACCAAAGAGGTGTCCTATTATGCCGATGCTTTGCGTTTGGGCTATGAGCGAGTTCATCAACAAAAGATGTTAACGCTGAATACCATTCTAGAGATACAAGCGGTATTAGAGGGAAACCGTGCAGGTTTTCGAAAAATTCCGGGCACGGTTCTAAGAAATGAAAATACTGGGCAGATTGTCTTTGAACCACCATCCCCTGAATTGATACCGGGGTATATGTCTGATCTTGAGCGCTACATCAAAACAGAACAAAAGATTGATCCCCTCATTAGCATGGCGCTAATCCATCATCAATTTGAAACGATACACCCCTTTTATGATGGAAATGGGAGAACTGGGCGCATTATAAATATTTTATATTTGGTGATGTCTGGTCTATTGGATACACCGATCCTATACCTTAGTCGATATATCAATCAGACCAAAAAAGACTACTACAGAGAGCTACAAAGCGTTCGAGAAAATAATGATTGGGAAGCATGGGTGTTATACATACTACGAGGAGTGACGTTAACCGCCCAACATACCACGTCTCTTATTGAGCGTATTGGACAACTGCTTCTGGATCAGAAAAGAAGGATTCGTGAACGCTATAAGTTTTATAGCCAGGATCTTATGAATAACTTGTTTCATCATCCATATACTAAAGTTTCTTTTTTGGAAAATGATCTTAAGATCTCCCGGGCAACCGCTGCGAGGTATCTTGATAGATTAGCAGAAGATAATGTATTGAAAAAGCAAAAACTGGGTCGAGAAAATTACTATGTGAACGATGAATTGATTGAACTTCTTTTTCATATGCCGGAGATCAACCTAGATATTCACTAAACCTTAGAAACTGGACAATGAATCTATGGTTCGTTACACGCTCTACCGGATAGAGAAAATAACAGATAACGATTATATCCGTTTTAATAATATTTAACGAGTTACTAGCCTGGGAATGCGTAGGAGTGACCAACCCTACGGGATAGACTCAAACATGCTGAAGAAAATAGATATCCCCTATGACTGGCACTCCTTTTTCAGATCGAATAGTATGCCTTTCCACTCGAATGCATTTAAACCCTAAACGATCTGCTAGCACTCTAATATATTCGCGAGAATGTGCATAACGACCACTCTGGTTTACCGCCCACGGCTGATCCTTACAGAACTCGACACTAAAGGCAAATCGCCCTCCTGGTATCAACACCTTTGCAACAGACGCCAGCACTTGATCGAGCTCTCCAAAATAGACCAGAACATCGGCGGCTATCACAAGATCGAAATGGTCTTCAAAGTAGGTATCGATGTTCGTTAATGAGTCGCAAATAAGGCGCTGATAACGCCCGTTCGTTTTCGCTATTTTCAACATCTCTTCAGACAGATCAATTCCGATAATTTCTTGGGCGATTGGCTCAAAAATCGGTGCACAGAGACCCGTCCCACACCCCAAATCCAGAACGCTGAAGCGTTGACCTTCTTCAATTGTCTCTGTCACAACGGTGTATATCTGGCTTGGGATTTGATAATTTAAATGACCAACTAGATGGTCATCAAAACTTGAGGCGTACTCATTAAAAAGTGCTCGAATGTACCTTTCTGGTGCTTGGCGGCTTTTTATCCCCAAACGGGACTTTATTAAATGCCCAATACCAGGCATGACCTGTCGCGCTTGGTCAACTAACTGTGCTCCATACCCTTTGAGTAGCTTCAAGCTCACCAATATACTCAAACTGACCACAATATAGTGCAGAACCGTGCCCCAATGTGTAGCAAACAGGGGCATTGATATGATGAGTCGCTCCAGAACAATAAGCACAATTAGGCTAATGACTGTTTTTGATTCAGTCGGTGGTTGTATGTTAAATCGTGTACGCTGCTCCATCATCCTTACGCCTCATCGTCAATAAAATCAACACCATGATCGATGTGAACTATAGCATTACATTATGACTTGTCAGACTAAACATAATCTATTATTGTAATACCCTGACCCCCTGAAGTGGGTAACAGGGATATTACACATATAAATCATGATTATCCAGTTAATTTATAGGCGCGGTTTCAACTCCGAAGTGCAACAGGTTAATTTCGTGTTAATCGCTCATG
>JAYPBG010000471.1:0-2492 GCA_038124075.1 Gammaproteobacteria bacterium | reverse complement strand
GTTGTAACGTGCATGCTTTCGCATACTTTAATATTTAATATTTAATGTTTTCGGTTATTTATAAAATTAGGACAATCAAGAGCAAGAACAAGAATCGTAGCTTGACAAGTAATGTACCTAGGTGCCCGATGAGCCCAAGACATTGAGCGTATACATAATACATAATGCGGTTGGGCGATGAAGGCACTAGCGGCACAGTACTTGTCAAGCTGCTATAGCTAAGAGGACGGCTGAATGATTACCCGATTTCACATCCCGAACGTTAATGTATTGAGTTTTTTTTCACGCTCAACTAATCAAGATCGACTCAATAATATTCAAACGATACCTCCCCGTCGTACTCCGCAACGGGTCGGCGCACTTTATTTAATAAAAACACTCCTTGCTCCGTCCTTTGAAAACGCTATTAGAAAAGGCTCTCTCTCACAGGTAGAAAAGACAATAAAACGAAATGAGGGGAATAATAGTATCAATCAACACTTTGGCCCCTTCAGCAAGACACCTCTTACCTATGCTGTAGAGAGGTATTCCGTGAACAAGGTCTCAAAGGACATTATCAGCATATTAATTAATAACGGCGCCGACTTAAAAGGGAGCGATATGAACGCAGACACTGCGTTAATTATTGCAAGCCAAAAAGGGCTAACGGATATTGTTAAATTACTGCTTACCTACAGCGATGCAGGGATCAATGAAAGAAATAGCGTAGGTTGTGACGCACTTTATTTCGCAGCCAGTTCTCAAAAGGATTACGAGCTGACGCAACTCCTGCTTAATAACGGCGCCTCCTTATGTGGTGTCACTGCACGTGCTCAGTCCTACGGGCTTAGCGATCTACCTGGTATTCTCAAACCCTTAAAAAAGGATCTAGAGACATTTAAAGCGAACTGCCTTAAAGATGAAAACTTTAATATCGAAGAAGCGCTTAAAAAACCTAAAGGTGAGAATGATGGTGGTAAGCGACTCTATTTAACCGAATCGGCTGTTGAAATACCCGAGATCACTCAAACCGCTGCTTACAAAAACTACGCTAAGGCAAAGTTTCTAAGGGTAACTCAAGATAAAATAGGTGCAGTCAGGAACAATGGGCCTATTCCATCAAATATAATAGCGGATATTTTATTACTGAGAGATATGGAGTCTGACATGCTTGCGAGCAATCTGCCCAATCCTCTGGATCTATAAAGCCCTGCTGTAGGGGTTGAGTAAGCACGCCACCCTCTACCCCTATAGCCGCTGAGTGGGTGATCCTCTCTCTACTAACAATTAATAATCCTAGCAAAAGGAAGTTATAATTATGCCAATTAATTTTTGTAAAGACACTGTCGTTGCTAACCCAGATGCTTTTATTCAACCAGAAAGGGAAGCTGGTAATTCAGAATGCGGTAGTCGGCACCTTAATCAATTGTATATAAAATATACTGCTAAACAACCTAGATGTATTGAAATGATCAGCTCTCAAAAGCTTAGGGACTTGAGAGATTTAGGTGTTACTGAAGTAGAGCTGCAAGAAATTTCCGAAAGAACAAGAATGTTGCAAGTCAATCCAGATCGTAATGAAAGTAACTACGCTCAAAAAATGCTAACTTACTATGGCCTTTCTGGCGCAGAAGTTAAAAGTCTAATAAATGAAAATCATAGCATTTTGAGGCGTTTTCATGAAGGTTCATCGGAGGCTCGAGGTGAGATGTGCCAAAAGTTAAAAGAACAACTTGGAGCAGCCCCCCGCATAGCCATACTGTCTGATGAAAGGGCTTTATTTAGCGAAACTTGTCATCCTCTCCAATTATGCTCTTTAGCCGTAAAATTTAAAGAGTGGTGTGACCCTCGACAGATTACGACGACCCAGCTTGATAGTAAACCAGTTGATCTATTAAGCACAAAGTTTCGTCTTGATGGAACCGGTGATGGCCAGCTCTTGTGTGAAGCAGCCTTTAAACGAAAAAAAGCGATATTCGAAGCTCGCAAAGATGACATTATTTATCTTGATCAAATAAATGTAATTACTGGTGTTAATTTTACAGATATTGGAGACGAGCTGTTTGGAGATGAAAAGCCAAACCTTATTATTGGTAGGGCGCTTTTATGCCACTGTGATCCTAGAAATCCGGATACAGTTTGCGGAGGTTTAAAAAGTGAAGAAATTAGTGAATTTCTTAAGAATTTAGAGAAAGTATTATCTTCCAAGCAAGGCTCCAAAATAATTTTTGATTCGGGCGATAAATCTGCTGAGCAAATTGATAATTTTGTTCGGCTAAGTCAGGAGCTTTCTCAAAGATTGGAGGGCAGAGCTAAAGTTACTCTCATGTTGCGAGTACCAGAAGGAAAAGATATGAGAGCTGAAAATGCAGATGGAGTGTGGGGCATTAAATTAAAAAGATTAGGCTGATATTTAGTAATTCATATCAGTCCAGATGTTTAACGTGGTCATAAAGTGGGGGACTGTAAATAATTCTGTGTAAATGCTTATCTTAACGTAGGGATACCTACGC
>JAYPBG010000470.1:0-2492 GCA_038124075.1 Gammaproteobacteria bacterium | reverse complement strand
CCCCCCTCTATGCCCCCCCTCTCTCTTAAAGATATAGACGCGTCTAAAGGGCTGGTTGAGACCGCTGAAGGCGTCATGCCACTCTCAGAAGCCATCATATGGGGCTATGTTGATCACCCGCCCTTCGAAGACGCTGAGCAGGCACCTGCTCTGTCCAGAATAGAGCAAGGGAAAGAGGCGTTAGCATCATGGGGTATGCCAATCGCCGCCGCAGCCGCAACGGTTGCGGGTGCAACACTGGCCTATCAGCAGGGTGACTATATTGACAGCAGCTTTAACTACCTCAAAGATAAAGCCGTCGAACTGGTCAATTCACCGACCCAGCTAGCCACCGCCGCATCAACGGTCAGTGCTGCCCTGGGGGTTACCCTAGGGGACCACTTTGGTCTGCACGAAGCGACGCAAGCGAGGGTCAACGCTCAATACGCAGAAGAGGATAACGGTCAATATATGATCAGCGCGAAGCTGAGCAGTAACCCCATCATCCACTTTAATTTTAAAGAGCGATGGGATGCTGATGTTAGACGGCATATGCACAAAGCACTAAAGGACCCTGAGCGCCCCGCAGAAAAGCACCCTCTCATTAACAGCTTCCTAAGGCAGATAGATGCCATGGAGCCCTCGTTAAGCCAACACCACCGACTTCTCTTTAAGAAGTATCTTGATAGTTGTAACCTGCAGAACGCCTTTGATCTTATTCTCAGATGCAAGCTCCCTAGGCAAGAAAAAGCGATATTGGCAAAAATTGCCACCCTTACCGCCGAGCACCACTGCACCCAGCTTATATCAAAGCGTATTGCGCGTGCCCATAATGAACATCGACCACTGAGCCAAACCGATAAGGAGATGATAAGAATGTGGTTACAGCAGCTGATTGCTGCATACCGTCACGTCAACGAACTGACTAAAGCTGAACCTAGCAAGGCAGACCTAAAACGCCAACAGCAGAATGAGGCTATTGAAAAAGTACTTAACGCGACTGAAAAAGAGCTCATACAGAGCGACCGGATCATCACGGGTTTTATCAACCACACTTGAAAACGCGGGGCTCGCTAAGCCTGTGTAATGCGCTGATGATCACGCCTGAAAACCGATACCTCGCTCCGGACCCTGTTATTCCATAGGATCGAGGTATCGGCCTTACTACACGATCAACCTTACCAAACTATTAACATCCATTAGCATCAAGCCACTGATCGGTTGGCTGCTGAAATAGGCTTACAAGATTTTACCTCATAGAGGTGATACTTTTTTACCGCGGCCCAAACCGCAAGCAGACTTTCACTGGTGACCTCAGCCGTTTTCAAATAGCGGTCACGCTCTTCAAGGTCACGCAACTGGTACCATACATCCCAAATACCCACTTCAGCCGCCTCATTGGCTTTAGGTCGACCACGGTTTTCGCCCCCCAACCCCAGGACCCGGCGCCGCATCGAAAATTCACTGGCATGCATGCCAAAAAGTTCACGCATCATGGCCAAGGGCGCACCCAGCAGCAGAAACTCATTCTCGATATTGTCGCCACTGGTGTGATTACAGATATGATTAAGCTGCCGATCCAACGCACCCATATCAATCTCCACTTTGACAAACCGACTCGCGCTTCTCACCAGTGCCTCCCTCTCTTCCAAGGTGAGGTTTAATATCTTCAGCAGCAGGGACGGCTCAACATCAACCTGCTCAGCTGACTGCAACCGAGCCGTGCCGATGTTTTTAAGAAGACTGTCGAGCGCGTTCTCACACAGTTCACTGTTCATTTTACTCATAGTCATGACGGTATCTCCAATAAATAACCCTATTAACCATTAACCACACTCTCTATTTTATAAAAACCATTAACTGCGCACTTTCATATGAAGAGAACGATATAGCTTCTGTCGCTGTTGAATCATATTGCGATAAATCTTGACCACCCTTGCATCCCCCTCTGAATAGAGCGGCTTATCCGCCACAACCAAAGAGGCGCACTCCAACTTAGCCAAACAGTGTCGCAACTGACTGATCTCACTTCGGAGTTTACTTTTTAATCGCTTTTCACTGTAAAATTGATCTGCATAAAACATACTCCTTCTCCTCATCTACTTCACGGGGCACCCCCTAAGTGAAACCTTAAAAAGCCACCCTCATCGCTATAGTGTTAGAGTACGGCTCAACAGGCAGAATCACCTCTACCAAAAGGAATATTTTTCAGGATTCAATTGAAAAAAAAATCAAATAACCGACATAATAAACGTAGAAATTTGGCATTTTAAAACGTCAAGGGTAATAAAAGTAGGTGATATGAAAAATATGAAGAAATATGAAGAAATATGAGGGTAGAAGGACAGCAGGAAATAGGAGAAAGAGAAAACACCTAGTTTACAGGTGCCTTCTCCAGTGCTGTTGCAACAAACTCAGGCGTAGGCATGCCCACCGACTCCCAAGTCACCAGATCATAGTGGTTTTTTAATCGCACTTTGCATGCACGCTGGGCTTCACGCCAAGCCTCATTC
>JAYPBG010000469.1:0-2501 GCA_038124075.1 Gammaproteobacteria bacterium | reverse complement strand
CTAAGCCTGTAATAACAGGAAGCACTTCAAAGACCTTTCTATCCTCTCTCTCCTTGATCAGTTCTTCTTGATTGGGCAGGCATGGGCGAGGGCCTACCAAACTCATATGTCCAATCAGTACGTTGTAGAGCTGTGGCAGCTCATCTAATTTTGTCTTTCTTAAAAAGGCCCCTAACTTTGTGACACTTTGGCTTGAAACCAAGTGAGTGGCAACAGAGGCCGTATTTTGGTGCATTGTACGAAACTTGATGAGTTTAAATGGCAATCTATTCTTGCCTACTCGGGTCTGTATAAATAGAGGTGAGCCCGTATCCAGTGAGCTTAAGATTAGAATTATAATGAAAAATGGGAAAAGCAGTACAATGCCTATAATTGAGAAAATAATATCAAACAGCCGTATCCATTTTAGGTGAGTTTCCTGCTTTTGGTTCATCCGTGTTCCCTCTGCGGTTCAAGGTGATATTGGCCAAATCCTGTTGGTCTATCTCAATTCGATCAAATTTGTCTTTAAACTTTACAGTATGTGAAAGACTTCAAGCCCCAGTCTTCAAAAACCGAACCTTCCTAACCTGCTCATTCTCAGCCTCTCTCTCCAACACCTTCCGATAAATATGATCATCCAGTTTCTGACGTGGAATAAACCCCGTCTCCTCCCTCAACATCAACTCAATCAACCGCTCATGCTTATGCTTCTCACAAGCACTCTTCAAATTCTCAAGCAGTGTCTCCATATCCTTCCACGTTAAATACCCCTCCTGCGCCTTCATAATCCGCTGATGCGATGTCCCTGTTGGGTTATCACCGATCAGCAGCTCCTCATACAGCTTCTCGCCTGGGCGTAGGCCGGTATAGCGAATCTCTATATCGCCGCGAGGGTTTTTCTGATCTTTTACCTCTTTGCCCATAAGGCGTATCATCTTTTTCGCCAGTGAATCAATTTTTACAGGGTCCCCCATATCCAGTACAAAGACCTCGCCCCCTTTTGCCATGCTGCCGGCTTGAATCACCAGCTGTGAGGCTTCTGTAATGGTCATAAAGTAGCGTATCACTTCTGGGTGTGTGACGGTGATCGGGCCCCCTGTATTGATCTGCTCGCGGAAGAGGGGGACGACAGAGCCGGAGGAGCCCAAGACATTGCCAAATCGCACCATGCAGAAGAGCGTTTTATGGCTCTGATGTTTGGAGTCGGCTAAGGCTTGAAGGGTCATTTCGGCCAAGCGTTTGGTGGTGCCCATCACGTTGGTTGGGCGGACCGCTTTATCTGTGGAGACTAAGACAAAGGTCGATACGTTGTTCTCTCTGGCCGCTAAGGCGGTGTTCAATGTGCCGAAGACATTGTTTTTTACGCCATCGACAATGTTGTGCTCCACCATAGGGACATGCTTAAACGCCGCGGCGTGGTAGACCGTATCGATCTCGAAGGTGTTGAAGATGGTGTCCAAGCGTGCGCGATCTTGTACATTGGCCAGCAGTGAGATGATCTTATCGTTGCTTAATTGAGTGGTCTTGATCTCCGTCTGTTTCTCGGCGGTTAATGCCAGCAGTTCGCGTTCAATTGAGTAGAGGGCGAATTCGCAGCTGTCGAGCAGCAGTAGACGTTTTGGTTTCTGTTGAATGATCTGTCTGCAAAGCTCTGAACCAATGGATCCGCCCGCGCCGGTGACTAAGACGGTCTGCTCATGTATGCATGCGGTCATCAATTTAGGGGCTGGGTCAATTGGGTCGCGGCCGAGCAGATCTTCGATGTCGATGTCACGGATATCGGAGATGCGCGCTTTTCCTGCCATGATGTCGGCTAGGCAGGGGATGGTTTTTACCTGCACGGGGTACTCTTCTAAGCTGTTAATAACATGGCGTTTTCGACTGCGGCTGATGTTTGGCATGGCCAGTAGGATCTGTCGTACGTCGTGTGTTTTTAAAAGGGTCTCCAGTTTACTGGGTGAGAAGATCCGTATGCCGTCGATGACACTTTTTTGAAGTTGGGTGTTGTCATCAACAAAAGCGATCGGTTGATATTGATGCCCGCTTTTCATGGCACGAAGCAGCTCTGTGCCGGTTTGTCCTGCGCCGTAGATAATGATTTTATGTTTTGTGCGGGCTTGATGTAGATGAATAAGATGGCGCATGGCAAGACGTGTGCCGCCTAACATTAAAATCAGTACGCCCCAAAAGACCATAAGGCTGGGGATCAGTGGCGCGGTTTGAAGAGAGAGGGCGTCACCCGGTAGATAGGGTGTGATGGCGGTGTGGCTCAGCAGTTGTGTGGCGAGCAGGTAGATGAGGGTTGCTATGGTGGTGGCTTGGGTCACGGCGAGCACGGCTTTGTCGCCCATAAATCTAACGATGGCATGGTAGAGACCTAATCGTGCAAAGATGGGGATGGAGGCGGCGACCAATATCGTGGCGAGCAGGTATTGGTGTAGGCTGGGTTCGAACAGCAGTTGGTTGGTGATCAGTGCGTGTGTGGTATAGAGTGCGGTGGGTATTAATAGGGTGTCGGT
>JAYPBG010000468.1:0-2502 GCA_038124075.1 Gammaproteobacteria bacterium | reverse complement strand
CGCCTATATACAGCGTGATATTTACGACAGCTTTATGTCGCTGCTGAAAGGGCGTATGTCGACGTTAACGGTCGGTAATCCACTCAACCCTAATGTGGATATTGGGCCGATTATTTCGAAGCCTGCGCAGGAGAAGCTGCAGCACTATATTGACGAGTCTCGAAAGGCGTGTCGTGCAACCGGTATGCTTATGTTTCAAGCAGCGCACTTGGAGCGTGACGCAGGCGCAGAGAGTGGGGGGGGTCACTATATTCCTCCAACCGTGATTCAGGTCGACAGCATGGCGGATATCGGTGAGGAGCGTTTTGGGCCGATCCTGCATGTGATCCCGTATGAGCGTGATCAGCTTGATGACGTTGTGAAGGCGGTGAACAGCACAGGGTATGGCCTTACCTTTGGTGTGCATACGCGTCTGGGTGAACGGGCTGAAGCGTTAGTGGAGCAGGCTCAAGTCGGTAATGCGTATATTAATCGCAATACCGTCGGGGCCGTGGTAGAGACGCAGCCGTTTGGAGGGCGAGGGCTTTCGGGGACTGGGCCGAAAGCCGGGGGGCCTGATTATCTTCTTGCCTTTATGACGAGCAAAACCATCTCAGACAATATTGCGGCAAAAGGGGGCGATCCACAGCTCTATGATCGCGCAGCTCAGCAGTAGGGCGCGATCTAGGAGCGCGTCAGTCAACGCCCCGGTAGGGCTTTCGGAGCAGGTTCTACCGGGGCGCGACTCTGTGTCACCCGCTTGTTTTTGTTGGATGAGAAAAGCCCTTTAATACGGTTCAGGGCGCGCTTTAACAGCCGAATCAGCTTTGGTAGGAGCAAGATCACCAGGACAACAAAGAGCGCCAGCAGTGCTAAAAAGATAACCGGGTGATTCAGTGCGGCCCAAAGTCCGGCAAAGACCATCAGGTCTTCCGAAATGGATGCTCCCCAATTAGAGACGGGCTCGGGGCTGGTGTTGATTAAGAGCCGCGAGCTCGCTTTTGTTAGGTGACTCGCACCGGCAAGGCCGCCACCCAAAATGGCGGCAGCCACTTCAAAGGCTGCAGAAGTTTCACCCAAGGTGCCAGCCGCCAGTAGAGCGCCAGCTGGAATGCGAATGAACGTGTGTATGCCATCCCAGGCGCTGTCGACCCCGGGTGTTTTGTCGGCAATGAACTCGACAAAGTACATCAAACCAGCAGCGCCAATGACCAGAGGGTTGGACAGTATCGCCAGCTCCTCGGGAAGGCCGATATCCCCGGTCATGCCGCCAATACCCAAGATCAGAAGTACAGCATATAAATTTATGCCGCTGGCCCAAGCGACCCCCATTGATAGCGTAATGGTCTGTATGATGGCTTCATACTGCTCCATAGTCTGTTAACTCCTCACATTGATTTCCTCACGTTGATTTTTTCTGACCGTCTCTAACCTTTTCTGACTGGTGAGCTGATTTTGATTTGTCTAGACTGAATAAATGGCGTGTAGTGTATACGTGTGCGCTTTAATCCGACGGTCGCGATTAAAATAGTATCACAGATCTATTCTGAATAGAGGCTGAATAAGGGGGGGGTAAAATGTCACTGCTCTTTTTTAGTCTGTTTCCACTCTACTTCTGTTCTGTATTGTAAAAAGGTATAAAGTGTATAAGGATATAAAAGGTATAAAAGGTATATAAATAGTATGATGAGGACCTTTTTTATTATTGGAATGCTGATCTCTCTCCACTGGGTATATCAACTTTATCAGAGTAATGAGTCGCATAAAGTTGAGATCAGTCAACTTGAAAACACGCTCTCCCTTAAAGAGCGTACACTTGCTTTGCGCCTCAAGCAGAGAGACCGTTATCGTAAAACGGCGAGTCAATATTATAGTGAGCTGAAAACCGTCACCGCCCGTATTGAGCATTTGCAGCATCAGCTTACATCACAAAAGGCCGAGCTGGGAAAGAGAGAAGAGGCCTTTGATCACTTGTACAAACAACAGGGTGATTCCGCAACGCAGCTCGCCACACTTAAAGCGGATGCTGTGAGGTTAAGGCGTGAGCATGATGTGTTGATCGGTCGGATCTTTAAGGCCCATCAACTGCTTGCGGAAGCGGATTTAGACTACCTTCAAGCGAAACAAAAGGTCGAACAGTATGCTTTAGAACAGCAGCAGGCTCAGAAGGTGTTGGCACGGCTCGAGGGTGATAAACATCGGCTTGAAGAGGATAACAAAGAGAAAGCGCAGCAGTTGAAGCAGCAAAGTGAAGCCTTGGCTCACATCAATAATGAAAATATTGAACTGGATGCTGCGCGTATACAGGCAGAAAAAGCGTTACAGGCAACGTTGGAAAAGCTAAAAAAAGCCAATCACAAGTTGGCTCTATCGGATAACCCTCTTGATGCGGCGACGTTGCTGAAAGAGCGAGAAACATTAATTAAAACAAATCAGCAACTTGTTATGCAATTAAGCCATTTAAAGGAGGAGCGTGTTGCACTAAAAGATATGAACAGCTCGCTCGAACGTCGGCTTTTAGCG
>JAYPBG010000467.1:0-2504 GCA_038124075.1 Gammaproteobacteria bacterium | reverse complement strand
CATGAGCGATTAACACGAAATTAACCTGTTGCACTTCGGAGTTGAAACCGCGACTCAACTCACCCTAAAAGGGAGTGGAAAAAAACCATTCAAAAAGCTAAAGATGAGGCGCTAGAAGCTGTGATAGGTCGTATGCTGGAAGATATACCGAAGAAAAAGAGAGTTATTAAGGCGTTTCTTCCAAAATCATTCAGTGATCATCTGCGCTCCAGAGCCAAAGATGTTGGAGACGGTTATATTGTCTCTATCGTACGACCTACAACCGATCACAGTACTCAAATCCTAGTGACATTACCGGAACAGTATAAGCATGAGTTTGTGCTGTTGGGTAATCAAGGCCCAATCTTAGTCGATTCCGAAGATGCCTATAACCGTGCAAAGAAGAGTGATTTAAGCCTTCACTTGACCGAAAAAGACGTTACCCTTATAACTGATTTTGTCAACCGTTGCATTGACCGCCCGTTGCTAAACAGTGATAAAAATAGATAAAATTAGCTGTGTAAAGGCTGCCTGCATGTTAACATAAGGTCACAATAGTCCTGCTTACTCTTATGCATCTCTATAGTCCTTTGCGTTCTTATGGGCGTTTGACACGCTGCTATAGGCCATAAGGGTAAGTACAAGGGACTCACTAAGGAGTATGTTCTAAGCAGTATGTTATAAGGAGTATCGTTTTGCTAGCTTCCCATATCCGTTCTCTCCCTTTGGTACGCTCAGTCCCGCGCACCTCTGCATCATTGACTGAGTCTGGTGCCTCCGCATCGTCTCGACAAAACACTGCACAGCGCGTTATACCCTCAAATGCGCTCTCTACAAATGCACTCTCTACTGCTTCAGTAGCGATGCCAGTGCTTCCAGGGTTTCCCGCTTTATCGGCTGTGTTGCAGCTCTATGAGTCGGATATGAGCGACTGCATGCCTAGGCTCAGCTTGGTCCCTGCGCTCATGCGTGCTTCGTCTGAACGTTCGTTGAGCGTCTACCTCTATGACAGTGGTCTTGCGGGCACAGCGATGACGCAGCGCGTGGCAGGCTTAGGCGCACGGCTTCTGATGGATCACATAAAAGCAGATGATGAGTCATTGCAGTACGTATTTCCAGGAGGGGTCACTTATCATGAGCTTGGGTTTGAAGCGCTTCAACGTATATTTATTCAAGATCATCAGCGGGGATCGGTTCATGAACATTTGTCAGAAGGTCATGAGCAACCCCCTGCCATTAAACATCAGCAGGTTGTGATTGCAACACAGAGCTTGTTGCATGACTGGTTTTTTTCTCATTCTACCTCTCCCGATAGAAAAACGCTTTTAATAGGTGGGGATCATGGTGGGTCATTGGCTCATATGCATCTCTATATTGCGCGTCAATTGGTGAACCACGCCATCAAGGCCAATCTTTCTGGAGATCGGAGTCACCCACTCTATTTTTTATGTAATGCTGAACAGAGGTGGTTTTGGATATTGCAGCTGAAAACAGCCGAGTCTGTCGCTGAGCAGGTCTCGATACTGGCTGAGATTATCGCCTCGGGTGGACTCTCGTTTTCAGCACTGGATGATTTTAAGCGCACCTGCCCTATACTTTTTATTGATGCACACGCTGACCTTCATACGCCTTCTACATCACCTTCAAGCCATTTCCACGGCATGGTGTTAGCGACCGCCATGGGGCATGGTTTGCTAGAGCTGATTGATCCGATCCTGTCGCCCAACAGCATTGCCATGATTGGCCAGCGTGATGTAGAGCCAGAGGAGTGGCACCATGCAGAGCAGTGGGGCGTTCATGCATACCCGTGTGATTCGGATCATTTCGATTTTAGGGCGGCGTATCATGAAGCTCGATCGGCTTTAGCGCAAGATGCGGATGCAGCGGCAGGGCTGCCCATCTCCAGTCTGCACCTGGAATTTGATACCGATGCATTGGATGCCCGCTTTGTGCCAAAAACGGGCACCCCAGTGGGTACCGGCTCAGCACGCACTCCAAATGTGGGGCCGGATCTGGATGTGGTCTCTGAAACGTTAAGGTGCGTGGTGGATGAGGCTGCTTCGATCAGTTTGATGGAGGTAGGGCACCTGCAGGACGAGGAGGCGATTACGGTGACAAACATGAAACGTTTGACGGATGCCATGTTGGGTCTTTAGGGCTGTGGATAATCTTTTCTTTCCACGGTCCTTAGGATTAAGCGGTGCCTTCGTATGCCTGCTGATTAAATCTTTTACGTGCTGTTTGGTTTCAAAAGAGGTTTTTTCGTTGAGAACTCCATGATGCCTATCCCCGCTTTGGCATCCCAGGGAATGCCGAGTTCATTGAGTTGATCAATCATGGGTATAAGGTAGTGGCTGGGGGTGCGAAAGGTGCCAGATTGAGCCGAGAGCCCCTTCACTCTTGGAGGGTTGTCTTCAAGGATGAGGGTGCCAGCAAAGTATGCTTTTCCGGCTGTGGTGGCCAGTTCATTGTGTCCAATGGTCTCAGGGTGTAGCGAGGCGCGTATAGGGTGGGAGGAAGGCGCG
>JAYPBG010000466.1:0-2520 GCA_038124075.1 Gammaproteobacteria bacterium | reverse complement strand
GCATTATACTCGAAAATCACCAACAAAATAACATCAAATTTAGGTCATACCCGCCGCGACTTGATGCATGGCGGGGCTCAACAAAAGATGCTTCTCTCGTTCTCCCCATTTCAATATCACCAGAGCTGCGGCTTGATCTAGGGTTTTCCTCAGCAGCATCTGGAACAATAGGTAGACATGCAAGAGGTAGACATGCAAGTGCAAGTACGGCGAGTTGTAGTCCGATACAATAGCCCAAAGCGGCTTCTGCAGCAGCGCGCCCCAACGAGGGGGCATCATCACCAAGCATTTCTCGCCCAGCCATCGCATAAAAAGGCGATGCGAACACATCAACAAGAACAAGGCTTAGTGCCACTGGGGTATCTGAGGGGTCGAAAGATAGCCCAATCGGGGTACCTATAGCCAATGAGCCTGCGAAACTTTGCTGAAATATATCTATTGCACTAAAATCTGCATCCCTTCCTTCAATAATCCTCGCACCTAAAACTCTAGAAGCTCCAACCACAAGGGATGCTACACCTCGAGTTGCACAAAAAGCCGCCGCCGCCCTAACAGCAGAACCTACTCTGCTTCTTGGTTCTATGTTGCTTAGTTGAACACGACGACAAATAGGGCAGTTATTATTCAAACTAAGCCAACGGTCAAGGCATTGCGCATGAAACCGATGATCGCAAGAAAGTGTTTGAATATCGCTGAGATTGCTGCCGAGTTCATCTAGGCAGATGACGCATTGGGGTAATGAATCACTTTCGCTTAAATTATCAACTTGGCCTGGTGGACATGACAGATGTGTACTATTACCAGTAATATTCATTACGTAATCCTCTCGCTCTTTATAGTTAAACAGATTAGTCTAATTTTTTCAGACATCATACAAATGCATAAAGGATACGTCAATATTAATTCGGACAGTGTTAGACGACCATAACCGCATAGTCACTAAAAGCCTTAATAGGTTTGTGATTACACGGTCATGTCTAACCATTATCACGTAGTACTGCACATCAACGATCAAAAAGCTAAAAGTTGTACCGAAAAAGAGGTTGCTCAACGATGGATCACTTCGATAAAAAAATGCGCCAACACCTCCATACTTCAGCATTCAGCACGTTTGGTTGAATATGTCTCATTCTCTATAGTTTTCATCGTTTCCACTTATGCTCGCAGAGAGGCGTGGGTATTTTTATGGTTTTATCTTTGTGAGGGTCCTCAGCGGCACCCGAGGTTTCAGAGGACATTGAGTTAAAAAGTCGAGCATCGCCTATTGAATATAAGCACCGAATCTTTATAATGGTCAAAAATAAACGGCCAAGCTTATACCAAAAACTATTGCAATGTAGGCTTAATACGTCATACGGCGCAAAAAAACATTAACTTCTCAAAAATAAAAAGAGATTATTTAATAATGCGACTGCTTAACTTGTTTCATTACCCTTATATTTATGCCTTCTTGCTCTTTATGCTGATGGCGCCTGCTGTTGGCCAAACCATCTCTGGCACCAATGGCTCAACCAGCGATTCTGATGAAATAGGCATCCTTTTTTACTACCTGCCTGAGACTTTGGCGCAAGTCGGTTCACTTGAGCAGCTCCATCTGGCGCTTGATAAACAGATCGCACAGGTAAATCATATTTTCTCTAATTCCGATATCCCAGCTCATTTTGTACTTTCCGCTGTTGAGCCCTGGCCCTTTCTGAACGAAGAGTGGAGCCTATTATCTGCAAGGACAATCTACCGAACCATGAAGCCCTATGTCAATCAACTATGGTCGGCAGGCGCCTTTCACCAAGTGGGCGCCGATGCGCTCTTTCTCGTGGATTATAGATATCGAGAGGATACACACTGCGGCTGGGCCTCCATCGACACCGAGGCGGGCCTGCGAAATAAGCACGTCACACGCTCATACGGCGTCGTGCGCCTTGGAAAAGGGTGTGGCACCCATGCATCTATGTTGGCGCATGAGATCGGTCATCTTTTAGGAGCAGCGCACGGTCATGAACACGCCTTAGAGGCGAGCAGCTATTTAGGTTACGGCGTTCGATGCGCAGGAAAGGCGACACTCATGCACACATCTTTTCCAAAACATGATTTTGTTTCAAGCCCTGACATTCTTCTTGATGGAGAGGCCTGTGGTTACCAAGATACAGCCGATAACCGTCAGCTGTTTATTGAGCGGGCTCCTCTTTTGGCCAATAAAGTGGGGGCACCCTCATCGTCGTCATCGACAAGTGAGTCATACAGCACGCAAGAGGCCAGTCAAAAGAGCAGCGGCGCTGGGCACCCCCAAGGCGGCAGCGTGAACGCGCTTCTTTTAACACTCTTGCTGCTTATGCACGGGTTGCCGCATTGTCGAATGACGTGCCTTGTGGACACCGGCACCCCTCACCGGCACCCGTAGGCTAGAAAGCCTTCAGGCTAGCCTTCAGGACACCCATAAATTGGAGGCTTGCCCCCCTGTCGAAATATATGGGTGCTGAGATGGACGCTCTCCCAACGGCATCATAATGTGCCAGAATGGTA
>JAYPBG010000465.1:0-2521 GCA_038124075.1 Gammaproteobacteria bacterium | reverse complement strand
AAAACGAGCAGAAAATGGTAGCGTAAGCGTCGTTAGAAAAGAGCCGCACCCAAATGATATCACCGCCCCTTTCGTTCCGAAAATGACCGCTGCACTGGGCGGTTCTTACCAAGTAACACCGAGACAGAACGTGGGAGCCTCTTTGCGGGCAGTTGGGGAGCATAACAGAGCACCAGAGGCCTATATTCTGAACTTAAATTATGGTTATGATCAGGCCCCGTTCTCTCTGTTTGCAAACATCAGAAACCTTTTAGATGAGACGCTCTTTGCAACCGATATCAGGGATTTTGATGATGAAGAGCTTATCCCAAACGGGGATGGCATCAACCTATTGGCAGGTATAAAGTACTCTTTTTAACACGATCACCGCTATTATTATAACTTTACCAACTCAATAACTTTATCAACTCATTTAACAACCGTAATGACCGAGGGGCTCAAAATCACATCAGAGAAAGATGAGACGTATCATAACGTGTACTTTCAGCCTGACAGTTTACACCCAATTCACGAATAATTTTGACAAAAGCATCGGCTTTTGGTTTATCTAAATCCTTCTTAATATCATAAGGTCCTGAACGCAAAATTTTCTGTGCTCGTTTTCGAGAGATGTTAAATAAACTTGCAAAATTCTCTTCAACATAATACTCACCTACTCCTGGCAAATAACCGTCCACCACCAGCTTGAAGGTTTCATTTAACATACCCACCCCCCAATAAGAGTAAAAAACCCAGACTATCACAAAAAAAGCTAAACGCTAGAAGGATAAGCTAAAAACAACATTTTCCCTAGCGACAATTTAACTATATATAGGGCCTCCCCCCATTTCCATGTTCTATAACATGAACACAACAAAACACCATTTAAGATAAAAAAGATCCACAACATGTTCACATCGTCACACTGTATAGGCTGATGCCTGACAAATCGCCGATAAGGTAAAGGGCACAATATTCGCTAAAAATTATAAACAAAGCATTTACTTCAACATTTACTTCAAAGATCAAGTCCAATAAGGGTCTTAGAGGGCACCCCGCAAATAGGATATTTATGGCTGCCTTTTGCCATAGAGCGAAGGTACAGAGAAGGTACAGAGAAGGTACAGAAAGAGCTACCTGCTTTAAGGTTAAATATATTCACTTTTTGTAAAACTTAGGGTCAAAGCGGCGTTGCCGATGCCACCTGCAGCTGCTGCCTGTGAGTAAAAAGAAGCATCACCCATACTGCACATATTGAGCACCCATTGATCATTATCCACTTCATCATTATCGACTGAAAAATTTTCCAGCGTAACGTAGGCGTCACCGCTTTTAATAACAACGCCTGCAAAATGATAATTCCATAACTGCTCAGCTTGAGTAACTGCTGTTTCGTTGGTACTCTTAACCTGTAAAGGCTCATTAAAAATAACAACGGCTTGCCCTACCCTCGGGTCGAGATATTCGTTTATTTTGAAGATTTGACCAAAGGCGTCTTTGACGCCTGGGTATTTTTCAATATCACCCATCGCTCTCACTGCAAACAGGAACCCATTGATCGACCTCCGCCTGCAATCGGCAAGAAAAGAGGTTTCAGCAACGGTTTTCGTCTTTTTATTATCCAGATATTTATAAAATTCCGGTATGGCCTTTTCTAGGAAGGCCACATACCCGCGCGTAGGCGAGTTTCCTGATATGAGCGCACCTGGCCCGCCGGGAAAATCTGATTTTTTTCTAGGTAAAATAGGAGTACGTTCGTTTTGAAAATCAAAAATAGGCGCTGTTTGTTCATTGGCACCCATCGCCGTGTCCTCAACACCCATGACAAGCTGTGCAGTCATAAAGCAATCCGAATGTGAAACAAAGTCATTCCGATTCAGCTCAATCAGCCGTTTTGTTTCAGGGATGGTTGTGGCACGATGATGATTCCATTTGGGAGCTACCTGAACCAAGTCTCGACCATTCACTGTGATTGTGCGCCCTGTTTCAACCATTTTGAGAAAGCTTTGCTCTGCTTCCAGATCCCGGTTAGCTTGTGTCAGAATATCACGGGTGATCCAAACTGTTTTCTTATCGGCCTGAGCAACTCTTCCACCTGCGGAAAAAGTAAGAGGCTCCTTTGCCTCAGTCTTAGGTATACACTGGGTATTTACGTCTAATATGGATGAACTGCATTTTAACTCTGTCAGCCGTTGGGTGTGACGCGCCTGATTGCCCAGTACCTTTTTAAACATTCAACCCCCTATTTCTGGACACCCTTACCGCGTTGCGCGCAGCGCGTGTATACGGCCGTTACCTTCCTGTACCGCTTATTTTAATCTCGTGCGTATTTTTTATTAATACTGACATTGAAACCGATCAGATGGAGCCTGGTGAAATTGAAGCAAGGTGTGCGCGGCACTTAAATCCTGCAACTCTCTGATCCAAACTAAATCATCCAATGTTTTTTCATAAAGCTCTAACGACTCTGGCATGTCACGGGTTTTGGATAAAATAAATTTAGATAAGTCGCCCCGTTAGCGGCGACTTGATCGCATTCTTG
>JAYPBG010000464.1:0-2523 GCA_038124075.1 Gammaproteobacteria bacterium | reverse complement strand
AAATTAACCTGTTGCACTTCGGAGTTGAAACCGCGGGTTTAAATAGAGCGCCAGCTTCCCATTTAATCTCTCCAGTGCTTTATCAATCTGAAGCGCATTCTGAGAGAGTGACAGGTCAATATTCGGTAATATTGCGGATGATTTAAGAGGCTCTTGGACGCCTTGCGGCCCCTCATGGGTTTGAGCCGCCACACCGCCAAGGTGACACCGCTCAGGAAGCCATTGCGTCAACGCGTGCTGAAACAGATCCACCGAAATCGGTTTAATGACATGCGCATTCATACCTGCATCAAGACAGGTCTGAATATCCTCCGGCATGCCGTTAGCGGTCAGTGCGATAATTGGAATATCTTCCATCGCCAACGTATTACGAATCTGGCGCGTTGCTTCAGGACCGTCCATAGTGGGCATATGCATATCCATAAGAATCAGATCGAAAGGCTCTGAGGTCTGCTTCAGAATATCCAAACTTTCACCACCATGGTTGGCCACCTCCACCTCAAGCCCCATATCTTCTAGAAGATCCGTTGCCAACATCTGATTATTAAGGTTATCTTCAACCAACAAACATCGCCCCTTAAACTTAAGTGCACGGTCCTGCGTCTCCACAAAGGTATGGCTGTCTCGCTCATTATGGTTCCAAAGCTTACCTTGCAGCGCATCAGAGACAGAGGTCACAATATCAATATCTAAAAATGGAAGCAGAATCACATCGGCAACGTGTAGGTGTGTCCCTTTTAACAATTTTATGACATACTCAAGTGTTGCATCTGCCAGAATAATGATCGGAATCTTGTTTGGAAAGGAGCACTTCATCACGCATTTATCCCAGACGATCATCACATCTGGGGCGAACTGTTTTAACTGGGTGTCCACATCGGATACAGCTGCATCAAACAGCTCAGCGACACAACCTAAATCCTCTAAATAGTGTTCGACAATATGAGCTCTGCTTTTTGACTCTAAGACAATGGCTATTTTTTTTGTAAAAAAGCGGTCAATCTCATAGTAAGGCATACTGTCAAGAATAGGCAATTTCACATCAATTGTAAACTCAGACCCTTTCCCAACGGTACTCTCTAAGATAATGTGGCCCTCCATCAATTCAACTATTTTTTTACAAATACTCAACCCCAGTCCTGTCCCCCCAAACTCGCGAGTAATCGACTGATCTGCTTGAATGAATGGCTTAAAGAGATGTTTCTGCTTATCTTCCGGTATACCTGCCCCACTGTCCTGCACGCTCAACGTGAGGCCACCCTTAATGCTGTTTGGCCCCTCTACGCTCTCTGAGATCACGAGATAAATGTGACCTTTGTGAGTAAACTTTTCAGCATTACTCAGAAAATTGGTGATCACCTGGCGCAACCGTAAGGGATCCCCTTGTCGCTTATCCGCTACACTCGGTGCGATAATGCACTGAAATTCAATCCCTTTTTCTGATATACGCTCATGAAAAAGCTTAACGATTTTATCAATCTCTTCACGAATCGAGAAAGGAATATGTTCAAGCTGAAGTTCACCCGCTTCAATTTTTGAGGAGTCGAGTATTTCATTAATAATCTCCAGCAAGTGCTGAGCGGCGATATCAACACGTGAGAGACGCTCACGCTGAAGCGGTGACAGATTTGTTTTTAGAAGGTATTGTGTGAAACCTATGATTGCATTCATGGGTGTGCGAATCTCATGCGACATATTGGCAAGAAACATCGACTTGGCCTCATTCGCTTTCACCAAGTGTTGAGTACGCTCCTCTACGGTCGTTTCCAGCACCTCGTGCGACTGAAGCAGCTCTTGATACCCATTTCGAATCTCCTCAGCCATCGCTTCTATTTGATGATAGAGTTGACCGATTTCATCATTGGCCCTATAAGTGGGAGGGTACCAATTATGCCAATGTTCTGTATGGTGCTGGGTCGCCCGACTCAAACGAACGATCGGTTTGGTAATCATCAAGTAAGAGAAGGCAATGGTGATCATCAGAGCCATCACTGTGGCAAGCCCAATCGCAAATATAAAAAAGTTTAACAACTGATGCACCCACTGATCAGAGAGCGCAGGTGAGTGGCGTGAAGTAACATTGAGCCCATAGATGAGCCCATAAGGTAATTCTATACGCTGACTGGAAGCATGATGAGCACGCTCTGATGGCTCTATTTCTGAAAAGAGAGGGTTGGTGACGCTCAGTACAGGTTCGCCCCCTAAACTCAATTGAATTGACTCAATATATTCAGAAAAAGAGAGTAAAATGCTCTCCTTCAGTCTCTGGAGGTCGAACTCTTTCACTAAATAGCCGTCTGCTTTGATTTCAACCTTCGTCGAGTAGGTAGCATTCTCACCAAAATGCTCAATTGAATGAATAGGAATTAAAAAATAGAGAGCGCCCTCATTATAATAAAACCCCATCTCTTCGGGTCTGCGTTCTACAAGCTTTAGCAGTGCCGGTTGAACCGTAAAGGGATCCCGCTTTTCATCGTTATGGAATATAACGGTTTCAGATAGGTCATCAGATACGACATAGGC
>JAYPBG010000463.1:0-2529 GCA_038124075.1 Gammaproteobacteria bacterium | reverse complement strand
GTGGTAAAAAAGAGCCTTCCTTTAAAAAAGACCGGAGAACCCATCGATTTTTCACCCGCACTCCCCACCAACTGCCCAAAAGGCATTCGCCAACCTCTTCGCCCTACCTTGAGCGGCACCCCACCCGAAGCCTTCATAGCCACCTCATACTGATCCAGATCAGAGAAGTGCAGCTCACCCCCCTTTGCTGCAGCATCATCGAAAATAAGGAACAGATATTCATTGACATACGTGCTCTTCGGCTCAGTTCGATCCCCACTGGCAACAGCAATCGCAAGCACCGAAGCACCGGCATCATCGCGCAAAAACGTGACGGAGGGTGCGTGATAAAAGCGACGATCATCAGCGCCTGTACCGCCCAATGCGGCAACCCGCCGAACACGGGCAAAGGTTTTTCGATGACGACGCTTAAAGCCATGGCCAGAAGCTGCTTGATCGCTGATGTCCAGCCTCAAAATGTGTCCGCCCAGATCGACCGCATAGAGCCGATCCACTAAACCATCACCATTCAGATCCAAAGCTTTTATACGCGCCGTGATCGAGTGCGAAAACAACGCAGACTGCAGGTCTGCACCACTTTCAAGATCAGAGGCCCACCATAACAACTCACCGCTCTGCGCATCGAGCATATAGATTTGATGACCTCTTTGCACATCTTTCGTCGAATAGTGCTTTTCATACGCTTGCGGATCAAACCCACCCCCAACAAAGAGCACCTCACGCACCTGATTCCCGATTTTTACTCGCCCCAACACCGGCTCCGACCAGGTCTGCCCCATATACCGATAAGGGCTATTATCGCCAGCTAACAGCCCACCTCTGATGACAAACTTGAGCCTTGGACGCACCAGTGCACCCGCTTTTGACGAGGCCTCCGTCACATCCAGTGCATAGTAATTTGATCCACCCCGACGCATCCCCCCATAAATATAGACATGATCATCTTTATTCTTTTTGCGATCAATCACACCATCCGCTTCAAACACACCTTGGTTATAAGCCAGCGCATCTTGGCGCCACACCACCCATCGACCATCCAGCCCATAAAAATCGGGATGCTGGGGTGACGTCACAGGGTTCGAATAGAGTTGAGGCAGTCGATAAAGCAGCTCTTGAGGAAGAAACGCAAACAGCTCCTCACCATTCGCAGCATTGATTGCATGCAGATAGCCTTGGTTGCTGCTGACAAACAGCGTGCTATCTCCCCCATAATCGACTAACACAGGCTGCGAATGAATCACCGAACCCATCTGCCTCACCAGTGCACCGCTATCAGAGTGGGCATCAAAATAATCAACACCTGTAGCCCACTTAACCGCTCTCTTGATGCTCTTCTCACTATAAATATGATACTCACTATTATGCTCAGTGGACTTTTTCTGGCGCTCCTTGCCGTCCGAATCCCCCCCTATACGATCAATCAACGCCGTTATGCGGGACAGCGTTACTGCATCCGTTTTCAAACAGTGCTCTGACCGTGTTAAATCAGCCTCACGCTGATATTTTGGTACCGATGCCCATCCACGCCTTTTCTCCGGTGCATAATCACCGGTAAAGGTATAGAGTTGCCTATCCGACAACCCACACACAGGGTCACGCCCAACTCTCAATTGACTCGCGACGCCACCGTGCAAAAGGCCGCTTTGATCATCCAACAGATAAGGCGATGACCTGGCCCACTCATCTTGCACCTTTGCGTTGAACTCACCCTTGATCATGGCTAAAACCCCCTCTCTACCAAAGGGCTCACCCGCTGCCTCATCCAGTCGGTACCGTTTAACATTGCCTGGCCAAAAAAGCTGCTCACTCGGTTTAAAGAGTGAAAAATAGAGGTGATCCAGATGCTGCACATTAGCAAACGGCTGGCCGGCCACCGTGGGTGCCGATAAAACACCCCCTCTTTCTGAGACCGAGCGTACAAGCGCTGACACGCTCTGTTCAAGCTGCCGAGCATCCCGCACCATCACCGAGTATGTCTCTCCAAGCTTTCTATGAACCCCCACGGTTGCCACATCATGCCCCTGACTCTGCCCATCATTCTGCACCACTATTTTATGAACCACATACCTCTTTGATGATATCTCAACATCTTGCCTAGCGGTAATGACAATCACCTGGGACGTCACGCACTGTGAAGCGCGCTTTAAGCCAGCCTCTTGAAAGGGCGAAAGCAGGCTGATGCTCGTTGCTGTCGGAGCATCATTAAAAAGCGCATCGATGTTCTCTTGCCCATCCAGAGCGCCAAGCTGCTCAACCCAATAGGTCAACCCCTGCTGATCACCAGCCTCACCTGGCTGAACCGCTTGAACCGGTGCCGCCATCACGTATCGACCCTCCTGAACAAACGCCAAACCCATCCTTGCATTCGTTGACCGGTGCTCTAACACCCCTTCCAGAGCGGTCTGCACCCACGACCTCTGAAGCGGCTCTGAAAGATCAACAAGCAACACGCTCTGCTTAGCGACGTCTGAATCAACCTGGCCGCCATCAAAATAGATATCGATATCATCAGCCAACAGGTGACGGGTG
>JAYPBG010000462.1:0-2529 GCA_038124075.1 Gammaproteobacteria bacterium | reverse complement strand
TAATTGGTTTTTGGTTGTTTAGTAAGTAGTGTCAACAAGTCTGACATAGGGGGGTAATGGGGTTGCTGAGGGTAGTCAATAATTTTTTGGGTGTCCTACTCTAATCCCCACTCTAAGGCTTGCCTCTTTTCTCTTAACATTCATTGCAAAGTTGTCTAGAATTTCCCTTTCGTTGGGTACGCCTCTCACATATATTGGGTGCTCAAATTCTATTACCTGTTTCATGATAATCACGGATTTTTCGCTTATGACGACCACTGCACCTACGTCAGCTGTGCGCACGCGCATTGCACCGTCACCGACCGGTGACCCTCATGTCGGTACCGCCTACATCGCGCTTTTCAACCTCTGCTTTGCCCGACAGCAGGGGGGGCAGTTTATTCTGCGCATAGAGGATACTGACCAAGCTCGAAGCACGGCGCAGTCGGAGGAGAAGATCTTGTCGGCCCTGCGGTGGATGGGGCTTGATTGGGACGAAGGGCCCGATGTTGGGGGTGATTATGGCCCTTATCGTCAGAGTGAGCGCAGTGGTCTCTATCGCCAGTATGCTGAGCAGTTGGTTGAGCAGGGCCATGCTTTTTACTGTTTTCGTACACCTGATGAGGTTGAGCTGATTCGGAATCAACGGCGAGAGGCCGGTTTAAGCCCAGGCTTTAAGGTTGAGAACCCCGCGCTCCCCAAAGAGGAGGTCGAGAAGCGGCTGGCTGCCGGTGAGCCCTATGTCATTCGACTGAATGTACCCGAAAGCGGTACCTGTGTGATCAATGATCTGTTGCGTGAAGAGATTGAGATTGATTGGTCGATGGTCGATATGCAGGTGCTGTTAAAGTCAGACGGTATGCCGACCTACCATTTGGCGAATGTGGTTGATGATCATCTGATGAAGATTACCCATGTTATTCGTGGCGAAGAGTGGATCAACTCAACGCCTAAGCATATTTTGCTCTATCAATACTTTGGTTGGGATCTGCCGACTTTTTGTCATATGCCACTGCTGAGAAATACCGATAAGAGTAAGCTCAGTAAGCGTAAAAATCCGACTTGCATCACATACTATGAACGGATGGGGTATCTGCCCGAAGCACTGTGTAACTATTTAGGGCGAATGGGCTGGTCAATGCCAGATCAGAGTGAAAAGTTCTCTCTGGCAGAGATGATCGATCAGTTTGATATCACTCGAGTCTCAACAACGGGGCCTGTGTTTGATCAGCAGAAGCTGGATTGGTTAAACGGTGTCTGGATTCGAGAGTCACTGACTGCAGAGGCGTTGTTGGCACGTTTTACGCAGTGGGCGATCTCGCCTGAGCGTACGAGCGCCATACTGCCACTGGTCCAGCAGCGCGTTGAAAAGCTCAGTGATATCGTGCCGTTGATTGGATTTCTCTTTCAAGGTGATCTGCCGTTGACCCCTGAGCTGTTCGAGAGCAAATTGGAGCTCGTGCAGCAGCGACAGTTGCTGCAGTTCCTGCTTTGGCGTTTTGAGCAGTCGTTGGCGTGGAACCGAGAGACGGTTGAGGCGACCTGTGTTGAGTTGAGTGAAGCGATGGAGATTAAGCTGCGCGAGTTCATGTTTCCTCTTTTTGTTGCGGTTGCGGGCACAAAGCAGACGGTTGATATTATGGATGCGATGGTGATATTAGGCAGTGACATGACCCGTGCGCGCCTACGTCATGCGCTCTCTGTTTTAGGATTGCCCTCCAAAAAAGAGCTTAAAAAGTGGGAGAAGGCTTACCGTGCTCTTTAGCATGCTCTTTAGAGTGTGCGGGTAACATGCATGTAAAAGGTTAATACAAGGAGGTCTGAATATGTCTCAACATATTCAATCAGAGGGGCTGTCGGAGCAAAAAGCGAATAAAATGGATCAGGTGGATATTGATCTGGTAAAGCTGTCGGACTACTTACATGAGCATGTGGGGGGCTTTTCAGGCCCCCTGACAGCACAGAAATTTCCCGATGGACAATCCAATCCCAGCTACCTTTTGACGGCAGGCCGTGAACAGTATGTTCTTCGGCGCAAGCCGTTTGGGGCACTGTTGAAGTCGGCGCATGCGGTGGATCGTGAATTTCGTGTCATCAGCGCGCTGGCAGAGACGGATGTACCGGTTGCTCAGGGGGTGCACCTCTGCAGCGATGACTCTGTGATTGGTGCTATGTTCTACCTGATGAGCTATGAGCCCGGCAGAATATTTTGGAATCCAAGTCTGAAAGAGATCGCGCATTCGGAGCGGCGTGCTTATTATGAGGCGATGGTGAGCGCTTTGGCTGCGGTGCATAATGTGGATCTGACGGCAACCCAGCTTGAGGACTACGGGCGAGCAGGCAACTACTTTGAGCGGCAGTTCAGTCGCTGGTCGAAGCAGTACCGATCATCGGAAACCGAAGCGGTATCGGCCATGGATCAACTGATCTCTTGGTTGGGCAGCAACCTCCCTGAAGAGGATGGAAAAACCACGTTGATTCATGGTGATTTCCGACTCGATAATATGATTTTCTATCAAGA
This sequence comes from Gammaproteobacteria bacterium, assembly GCA_038124075.1. GTDB lineage: Bacteria > Pseudomonadota > Gammaproteobacteria > Pseudomonadales > JAYPBG01 > JAYPBG01. The sequence goes on along the minus strand of JAYPBG010000462.1, from coordinate 29 downwards.
TGTACCGAAGGTGAGGGCCCTATTGGATT
>JAYPBG010000461.1:0-2535 GCA_038124075.1 Gammaproteobacteria bacterium | reverse complement strand
ATAAAGAGGATAAAGAGGATAAAGAGGATAAAGGGTAATATGTCACACTTTTTTTAAGAAAAATATATCATCCTCTTTATATCACAAAGGGTATCATAACCTCATTATCTCAATCCTATCTCATTCCACCTATTGCAACATACTTAACGTTCACAAGGGACTATATATGGCAGCAAACACCAAAAATTGGAATACGCGGCTTACAGACATCACTGACACCATAAGCGCTGTTAATATCAGCTATTCAAAGCCCTTGGCAACACGCATCAACAAAGATCTCGATAAGTTGGGTGATGCGCGAAAGAAAACATTGAGCAACAGCTTGCATCTGAATAAACAGAAGAGTCAGCAGATACGAAAATATGTACGCGCCATTGCACTTCTTGAGCTGCTGTACGTTGACCAGCCTCGAAGCGTTCAGCGCATTGTAAACAGTATCATCAATGAGCCACACTACTTGATACTCTCTGAGCTTAAAAAATCGATAAAGCATATGGATCCAGCAAGCCCAAACCCACCCGATCTGGCAAAATACCGCAAACTGCTAATTGGTTGCAGCATCAGCGGGGGCGATCACCCTGGACCTGGTACCATCGCCTGCTTTGTCCGGTGCAATAAAACCGGAAAAATGATGCTCTTAGGCAATGAGCATGTCATGAAAGCTGAGTTTGGCACACGCACAGAGACGGCACCGGCGATCTTTCAACCCTCCAAGGGGAACGGCGCGACATCAGGCGATCAAGTGGCAACCTATGCCCGCGGCATCCTCGATCAGCGCATCGATGCTGCCGTCGCGTATTTAGCGCAGGGCATTGAGTGGGAGAATCGTACACCCGAGGGCACCGTCATTCGAGGCGTATCGAGCAGATACCAAAAAGATGACCGAGTATGGAAGCGAGGCACCGCCTCTAGGGTGACCCATGGCTATATTGAAGATGCCAGCGCAAACAAATCGGTCCCTCATGCCCGCTTTGGGGGGACCATTCACTTTGGTGGGCAGATCGAAGTGAAAGTATTGCCGCCCAAAAGCGAATTCCAGATCCCAGGGGACTCGGGTTCCGCACTGTTTAATGCTGAAGATCACCTGATCGGTTTAATGCACGGTGGCGGCAAAGAGGGCGGTGGCATCGCCACCCCCATTGAGACCGTCTTTCAACTGTTGGATGTTAGCTTACCTTGATAGCATGAACAGAGCACACTTATTATATATTTGTTGTATATTTGTTATATATTTTTTATATACAGGAGCACGTAACATGACATACAGACTTGTGGAACCCTTTAACCAACTAACAGCCCTCATGCAGGCGGGTTTAACCCACACCGAAGCAAAAAATAGCGGAGGGGTGTGCCAAGTATGTGCCTTCTATTGGGTCTACCACCAACTGAATGGCGCACCAGGACGCTTTGGTATTGACGCCTCTGCTGTTGAGCAAAAGCTGGAAGTATTGGGCAACAGCAAATCGTATTACGGCAGCAACTCAGATGGCGGAAGTTGGGTCGCTATTATGGAAAAAGCGATGGATACATTTGGGTTTGTCAGAGCCACTCAACAAGGGCCATTAAGGCACACTGAGGCGAGCAGTGCACTGTGCAGTGAACGAAGTGATGCTGAGTTTTTTCTGGTGTTGATCGGCAACCGAAAAAGCTATAACCACTATTTAGGCATTCAACGATCACCCAGTCACTCGTTTGGGTCAGACTATGATTTTAAAATGTTTGATCCCAATAAAGGCACCTTTACATGCAATAAAAAGCGCCACCTTGCTGAATGGGTTGCGGCCATACACTCAGAGTATCAGCCTAAATTGGCCCAGCACGATATCACCACAGACTGGTACGTCGCAGGCTTTAACTATAGAGGCCGTCGTCATGCCCCCCGGCGTCAAAGTGGCATGACGTACTGACTGTATTAGCACTGACTGTATTAGCAATAGAACTCATAAGGCTCAGCACGAGCCTCTTGCTGATCACATCGGCGTTCCAGAATCTCAAAGTGATGACCATCATGTGCAATAATCACATTGGGCAGACAGTCGGGTTCAAAGTTCCGAATGTCAAGTGAGAATTCACTGTTAGCATCTGGCCCATCTGAGTAGATGTAGGGGAGCACAGAGAAATGGAGCAGCAGCTTCACAATCATTGAATCATCACCATACTCCTCACCATACTCCCCAGACCGGGCACCCTCTAACAGATTATATTTAAGAAGATCAACCACTCTTTTCTCTGAGAGAAAACGCCTCGAATGATCGGCGGCACGATCACCGGCCACTTCGGCTAAATAAGGCACCTCATACTCTTGGCTGTACACCGCTTCATCCTGAGAGAGGATCGACTCTGTTAATTGAATGAGCGCACCTTCCACCCGAGATGAAAATCGACCCTCTTCACGCCTAAACGCCCCCGGCTGTATCTGCGCCTCAGTAAACCGCTCGACAATGTCTCTGCTACCACCAACCAGCAGATGCAGCTGATCATTGAACTGTTTCTTAAAGTCCTCCCCTTCCGTTCTCACATGGGAGAAAATAGCGT
>JAYPBG010000460.1:0-2540 GCA_038124075.1 Gammaproteobacteria bacterium | reverse complement strand
TTAGCCTTCTACGCTAGCTGTATGAATTGTTGCACTTACGAGTTGAATCCAAGTTCTATATAATGAATGATTTAAAGAAAAATCCGGTTTTAACATAGCCGATTTTAGTATAGGGCCATTCATTTCATCATAACTATTGGGGCTCTGCTTCTCTCTTACTCTCTTACTCTCTTACTCTCTTACTCTCTTACTCTCTTACTCTCTTACTTTAATCCTGAAGATGGTGACAGCTATAGCCACACTATCTACAATCCTGTATAATCATTCACCAAAATCGGCTCATTTATATGAAAACCGCCGTACCAGGTCTCACACCTTAACTCACACCTTAACTATACGAGCGATACCCTATGTCTTTTAGCCTTTTAGGACTTTCTAAACCTACACTGGATGCCCTTAATGAACTGGGATACCAATCCCCCTTCCCAATTCAAGAGAAAGCGATCCCTGCTGTACTGACAGGTCGTGATGTTATGGCGGCAGCACAGACAGGAACAGGCAAGACGGCCAGTTTCGCACTGCCGATCATTGAACGCTTAAAAAAAGGTGATCCTGCTCGTGGCAATCAAGTCAGAGCGCTGATACTCACACCAACGCGCGAACTGGCCTCTCAGGTTCAGGAGAACGTTGAGCAGTACACTAAATATCATAACCTTAGATCCATCGCGGTATTTGGCGGTGTCAAGATCAACCCTCAGATGATGAAACTGAGGAAAGGATGTGACATCCTGGTTGCCACCCCTGGCCGCCTGATCGATCTGTTTCAAAATAATGCTGTTCGTTTCAATCGCGTAGAAGTGCTTGTGATGGATGAAGCCGACCGTATGTTGGATATGGGCTTTATCCGTGATATTCGCAAAATCTTAAACTATCTCCCTAAAAATCGTCAAAACTTACTCTTCTCGGCCACCTTCTCTAAAGAGATCCGCTCACTCGCCCAATCCTTCATAGACAATCCCATCGAAGTGGTGATTGGCGCGCGCAATACGACCGCCGAAAAGATTAAGCAGCTGGTTCACCCTGTCGACAAGAAAGCGAAACCCAACCTACTGCTTGAGCTGATCACTAAACAGCGTTGGCACCAGGTGCTTGTCTTTACCCGAACTAAACACGGAGCTAATAAGCTGACCCGCTTCCTTGAGGGCTATGGAGTACGCGCCGCCGCCATTCATGGCAACAAGAGCCAAGGGGCACGCACGCGCGCCTTAGCGGATTTTAAATCAGAAAAGCTCAATGTCCTGGTCGCAACCGATATCGCGGCACGTGGGCTGGACATTCATTTGCTGCCGCAAGTGGTTAATTTCGACCTACCGTCCGTACCTGAAGATTATGTTCACCGCATCGGACGCACCTGTCGTGCAGGTGCCGATGGGGCTGCGGTCTCTCTTGTCTCCGCCGATGAGATCAAGCAACTGGCTGATATTGAGAGGCTGATTAAACAGAAAATTCCAAGAGAGATGGTCGATGGCTTTGTTCCAGATCATGACCTCCCGGAAAACTACAGAGCCCCTAAAAGCCAGACAACGCCTAAAAAACCTGCGAAGAAAAGAGGTGGCCAACCCGGTCAACGACGTGGAGCAGGACGCACAGACGCAAGACGACCTCAGAAAAATGGCCGCTCTAAACCCAATCCATCCAAAGGAAAAACAGCGGCCCATAAAGCATCAGCGCGCGCCTAGGTACATTACTTGTTAAGCAGCTATAGCTGCTATCATTGTTCACTGTTTTGTTCACAATTGGGAAGGGGCTCGTCAACATCGACATAGCGACACATACTGGTTCGCTGCCGGCTGTAGGCATCGACCGTTTCCCACACCTCTGCAACAAAGCGCGCTTCGTCAAAATCGATCTCAACATCAAAAAAGAGATCTGGATTGAGCAGCGCGGCTTTACCAAGAATGACGCTGTATTGCTGCTCAGGCGCGATCTCTTCAACACCCAACCAACTCCATTCGGGCTGACGACTCCGCATCTCGCTTAATGTGACACCAGAAACGCTGACCTGATAGAAAGCACTGAACCCAGGTGTATTGGGTTTTTGTCGCTCAGGTTCAAAGGCGGTATAAATAGCCTGCTGCGTCAGTGGGCCTTCATCATTATCATTTTGAAAAACAAGGGGGTCCAACAAGACCGCATCAACCGAATAGAGGGCATAGGCGGCTTGAGCGACGACATCCGTCCATTCAGTAGGCTCTTTCCTCACTTTTATATGACCCAATACTCGATCTGCATCGGGGGCATATCTCTGTACCACCTCATCTACCCGTAACTGAAACTCAGTATCAACCTCTATGAGATCTTTTGTCCGATAGTCGTTGTGCCGTGACTGTATTATGGTTTTTGTTGAAAGATCAATATCCAGATCAAGACGTGTAATCCCCTTTGCAGAAAAGTTAGGTTGCAGAATAATGGTGCCATTCACATTTTCCATATACTGAACCCCTTTATGGTTATGTCCACCTAAAATAAGATCAATGTCTTCTACATAAAGTGGACCCCATTGTCTAGACACCGATTTTAAAAATTAAGATAGAAACACT
>JAYPBG010000459.1:0-2544 GCA_038124075.1 Gammaproteobacteria bacterium | reverse complement strand
GTCAATACGGCGTACCATTGGCTGCCTAATATACATCAAATTTAGGTCATACCCCCCATGTCGCTCTTTATGGTCATAATGAGTGATCGCTTCGCTGCCTGATAAGCGCTCCACACGCGTGAGTTGATCCCCGATTTCCCCCTTAAAGACATCCTGAAACGCACGATCTATGTTTTGGTAGCGGCTGTCCACTAAAATCATACCCTTTTGGAGATCGACGATAGAGATGTACTCCACATGTTCATTCACCACCATTAAACTGATCGCTCGCTTTAACGTGCCTCTATGCGGATTAAGGCTGGTGACCACACGCAGTGTATCCGAAATCAAATCCATCTCTTCAGTGACATGCACCTCTAACAAGGCATCTGATTGCCGTGAAAATTGAACCAACAGCATCGCAAGAAATAAGAGCCCCAAAAGCGTAATCGGTACCGATATCTTAAACAGCAACGAGCTGAAGAGGGCTCGGTATTTTAATAGCCACGCACTTTCTTCTCGTTTTTCATGACATTGCGTATTATCTTTCTCAGTTTTTTCCAAAATACATTCACTTATCGTATCTGTATATCCCTATGCTTGTGCTTGTGCCGCCTTAATTATGATGCTTAACCGTGGATAGTTTCCAACGCCCTTTATGCTGTTCGCAATGCTGAACTTTACCCTCTTGATCACCCATTAACGCAAGGCAGACACTCTTCAGCTTATCTTTAAACGCCTCAGCTTGACCCAGCAACGCCAGCTGCTCCTGGCTGCTTAAAAGCTCGATATCACCCAACACCGCTTGAAACTCCTCATCACTGATTCCTTCACGCTGGGCCATGATTGAGATCGACTCTTCAGGGTGCTTTTTCATATAATCCATTGCTCTCTGCCACCCTGTTTGCAGCTGCTTATAGAGCTCAGGGTGCTTATTTAATGTCTCCTGCTCGATCAATACGACATCGATGATCTCTTTAGGCGTCTCTCGTGTTGTAAACAGGGTATGATATTGACCCGCTTTTAATATATTGACCGATTCAGGTGGGTAGGTAACAAACGCATCAATCTCCCCAGACTCAAGCGCATGTTGCCCATTGGCTTGTTCGGTATTAATGATGGTGACATCATCTAGTGTTAAACCGTGAATGCCGAGCGCTCGCTGTAAAATATAGATTCCCAAGGATGACACTTCACACCCAACGCGTCTCCCTTTAAGTGCTTTTATGGAGGCGATCTCTTTTTTCGCTACAATCATATCGCCGCCATTGGAGAAACTTGTCACCAATACCATATCGAGAGGCGGCGCACCTGACATTTGAGTGGCCACCGCCTCTACAATAGTACCCCCCATACCATCCACTCTGCCGTCCATATAAGCACGCTGAACATCCGCCAACGACGAGAGTTGAACAACCTCAATGTCAGCCCCAAGCTCCTTAAAAAAGCCTTTCTGCTCCGCCAAATAGATCAGCTCATACCCCGGCCATGGGTTGAGCGCTATTCTGACCTTTGGCGGCACAGGCGCTTCACTGCAGGCGACCAACATACCGACCCACATACCGAGAAGCGCGATTAACCATGAGCGCAGAGAACTCTTATTAAATATCGCATTAAATATCGCATTAAATAGCGTTTTTATTAAAACAGTTTTAAACAGAGTTTTAAACACAGTTTGGGCCCTTATCATTAATTATGACTCATCCGTATAATCGATAAAATGCTGTTTACATTCGGCGTTGGTCGTGGGCAGAACAACCCCTTCTGCCTGATCGACAAGCCCGTTGACACTGACCCATGTCTCTAAACCACCATCAAAATCAAATCGATACATCTCTTGGCTATTTTCATCCTCTCCCGCACTTTTCACAATCGCTTCAAAAGGCTCACTGGCATCACTCACTTTCAAAGTCACCAGCATAGAGTAGCCACTCTCATCCAAGGTCTCCCACGTGCCGGTCGCAGCGGTTCCGCGGGTGTCCCCATCCTCCAGATCACTGTCATCTGCCCGATTTGGCTCATCGGATCCAGCGCCATCGATGTATTTTATGCACGCACTCAATGTGCCAGACGTCGAGCTTTCACTCGCATCAAAGAAAAATTCGATGCGAGCATGTTTATGTTGTTCTGGCATACTGTTCTCAGGGTCGTTTACCCGAAGGCTTTTTCCTGCCAGCTCTAAAAACCGAGTAGCATTGGCATCCAGTACCGCATCATCCAAAACCTCAGACGTCTCATCGGTATCCGATAGGTCCTCCTCAACCAGCACACTGATATCCACATTCTCTTCGCTTAAGGTCGTAACCAAGGTATCAACATACTCGGTATCCGCAGCAATCGCAGCGATCTCGGCCTCAACCAGCGCCTCTTCTCGATCAGGGTTTTCATCGGCTTCATTGGCTTTTAACAGAACCACTTCAATGGTTTTTGCCGCACCGGATGCCGCATCTAAAATGGCCTCTGCACCCTCTGAGGCTGCAATCAGGCTCTCATCCAAGGCTTGATCGGCAATCAAGGCCAGATCAACGGCAACACGGGTTGCACTGTTCACCTTATCCACCGACC
>JAYPBG010000458.1:0-2556 GCA_038124075.1 Gammaproteobacteria bacterium | reverse complement strand
TCATTGAGTAAGGTACTGTTGCGTGTAAGGCGTCTTGACAAGGTTGAAGGCAGTTGCTCGATATGGGAGATAGCCCATTGTGTATAAGAGGGCGCTCGAGTCTCTCTCTGCTGCTCTCCGGTTAGACGCTCTGATAGGGCTGAAGGCAGTGGCTCAATGCGTGAGCATAACGGCTGAGCACAAGAGGGTTGATGACTGTTTTGATTGCGGCAGCTTTGATCGGGCCTGGGGGGGAGTAATGGGCTGTCCGATCGGTTGATCCAGTTGTTCATGTTGTCTTTTCTCAGTTTTTTTAATCTCAATGTTGAAAACAGGCCTACCCTCTGCCCATGTTGCCTTGCAGCAGGATGATGATAAGGAGGATTATACGGCTGCCATTAATATGATGCTAGATTTAGTTTAACCAGAGGGAGGATAATGTCGGTGTTTACCACTATGTTTACCATTATGTTTACCCGCCGTTGACGTGTTGGGATAATAAGGGGTATGTATATTTGTAACTAATGGCTATCTTTTTTAGAAAATTGTGACATATGAGACATTTATAATGCTTTTATATTGTTCAAGATTGTTCAGCTGAATCTATACTGATTAAACAGTGCAGTAGATTATGAGGTGTGAACATCGTGATGAACAGCGTGAAAGTGAAAAAAATCAGGATGAGAAGAGCGCTATTTTGGGCCTTGCCGATGATCATGTCTGCGTTATGCACTGGGGTGAAAGCCGATGATACTGAGATATTTACGGGCAATGGCGATGTCAGCGAAGATGTGCAGCCTAACGTACTTTTTATATTAGACAACTCAGGATCAATGAAGGCACCGATCTCCGATGGCACGCGTAGGTCACGCATGCAGGCGATGAAGGATGCCTTTAATCAGATTATTACCACTGTGGACAATGTGAATGTCGGTGTGATGCGTTTCAATACGCCCGGTGGCTCCATTGCTTATCCCGTCACCGATGTTGATAAGGCCATTGATATTCCTTTTGTCAATAATACCCGTATGGCTGAGAGTGGTGATGATGCATCAGAAATGGACAACGGAGATGTCTCAGTCAACAGCAGTACGCTGAGTATGGGGTATGCTGAAGGACCGGCTGAAACCATCGAAATAGAGATTCCGATTCAGCATGAAGATGACGATGGTGAAGAGCGGCTCTCCAATGGGTCGTTGACCCGGGGCCACTCCTATTTCAATATGGACAGTGCACAGGTTGCGGCGCTGCGTTTCTATGATTTAGGTATTCCGGCGGGCGCGACGATCGAAGAGGCAAAAATTCGTTTTACCTCTATTACTAACTATACCTCTGACTCAGTTATAAAGATTGAAGGCGAATCCACGAATGATCCACCGCGTTTTAATGATAATACCTATTATGATATAACCCGACGTACAAGGACCGCCGCCTCGCTGACGTGGGAGGTGACAGAGGATTGGTTTAAAAAACGAGAGTACTATACACCTGATATCTCTCATATTTTGCAAGAGCAGATTGATCATGCGTCATGGGAGAGTGATGATGCGGTTGTTTTTATTTTCGATCACCAAAGTGGCAGTATGCGCTCGGGTTATCTTTATCGAGATGATCGGAAAAATACGCAAGGCTTGAATGGGCGCGCCTCAGTCTTAGAGGTGACCTATTCGGTCGGAAGCGGTGCATCAGGTGGTCAAAATACAGTGGGTTTACGCTTTCAAGATGTTGGCATTCCACAGGGGGCAACCGTCACCTCAGCCACCATCGGTTTTACCGCCGCACAGACCAACAGCAGTGCCGCGAGCTTTACGGTTGCCATTGAGAACAGTGATGACGCCCAACCTTTTGTGGATACACGGAATAATTTAACGGACCCCATTCATCGACCCAAATATGGGAGCACTGTGAACTGGGTGGTTGATGGTGCATGGACGGCGGATCAACCCGAGCCAGGGCCTGATGTGACGGCGTTGGTGCAAGCGGTGGTCAATCGCAGCAACTGGTGTGGCAATAACGCGATGGCGTTTTATGTGACCGGCACAGGCAGCGAAAATAGAAAAATTTACAGCTTTGATGGCGGTTTTGATCAGCAGCCCACCTTGACCGTCTCTTATGAGTACGATGCCGATACGGCACCCAGTGGATCAGGCTGTATTAACCCTATTTTTGAGAGCTATTTGAGCCAGACAGAGCATGATGCCTATCAGATTACACGCAGTGGAAGAACCGTGAATAATGATGCAGCCTCCTTAAGAATTGGCGACAGTTATATGTCGGGTGTTCGATACGAGAATATGCCTCTTAAGCAGGGCGCCGTTATTCGGAACGCCTACTTAAAAGTCACGGCGCATCCTGATGATGATAATGATACCGTGCCGATCTCTATCTATGGGCACGACAGTGATAATGCGCCCGCTTTTCCTGAGTCAAGCCGCAACTTAAGCAATCGAACATTAACATCGGCCTCGGTTGCCTGGACGCCTGGAGATTGGGTGGCGGAAACCGTGTATGAATCACCGGATATTAAGTCGGTGATTCAGGAGATTGTGAATCGAAGCAGCTGGCAACCTGGAAATG
>JAYPBG010000457.1:0-2561 GCA_038124075.1 Gammaproteobacteria bacterium | reverse complement strand
TGTTTGGTTGACTGTATGGCACATGAAAACGGATAGTTGACTGCATGACTACTATTACCTTCTTGTTTAGAATATTCTGATCGTGGGATCTGATAACTCACTGGTTAGGCGCTAAATGATACCTGTCGGGGCGGAAGGGTGTCTATACAAAAACTAATAAATTTACTGTTATAAATTATTGTTTATATCAGTTAGGACAGTTTTGAAGGTGACTCCTGATTGAATGATCACCCATTTGAGCAACCGGTTCGGTCGATACAGGTGGTGACTTTGTTGCAGATGCTGTTGATACCTGCTCGCTGTTGCCTTCCTCGCCCAACCGCATCACGTATTATCTATACGCTCAGCGGCTTGGGCTCGTCGTGCCCTAGGTACATGACTTGTCAAGCAGCTATAGATGTACTATTTTTTGTATTTCGACATTCGATGAGCAATGATAGCATTGAGATCACCATGATAATTACTATCAGCATATTCACGTATATTTTTAGTATTATCGTACATTTCAGCTACCCTGTTCCTTATAGCAAGTTCAATGCTCTCATCAAACTGGGCATCCCAATGAAAGGAGTGTTTATCTTTAACAAAGCAATAAATAACGTTTAGCTCAAAAATTGTGCAATCTTTGTTGATTTTATTCATCAAAGGTTTCTGTATCTGTGAAAAGTTATTCCTAACAACACCTTTTTCAATAGGTTTAGTTATATTGCTATCAAGGATGATGCTATTAGAATCATCAGAGCGCCATAGTTCTATCACTTCTTTTGAAGAGGCACGTTCACAAAAATGAGCAATAGCCATTGATTCGACGTCTGTAGTGAACAAGTTGTTTGGCTTAACAAAAGAGAGCATTTCAGCGAGGAAATTGCTATTGTCAATTATATTGTTTTTGATTTTATTATTTAATCTCTTTATGAGCTCATAACCGGCATTGGTGCGTAAATTTTCAGGAATAGTATCACATGATTCTGCTAAAAGTCGTAATTGCTTATCATTATAAGGCCCCTCTGCGATATACCGATTAATTTTATTAGATAATTCATTTCTTAATTTCCGCTGCGTAACACATGTATAAACATCATTTAGCTCATTAATTTCGCGGTGTTCGTTGACTTTTTCCACCAAAATTGATTGTATCTCTGATGAATTTGACTTAACAACACTTTTATCAATAGGTTTATCGATAGGTTTATCGATAGGTTTATCGATAGGTATAAGTGGTTGTGTAGCCTTATGATCGGAGCGCAATAGACTTATCACTTGTTGTAAAGGGGCATGTTCAGAAAAGCCAAGCAGAGCACTTTTTTTGACTTCTGGAGTATATGAGATATTTGGGGCAACAAAATAGAGCATTTTAACGAGGAAGTCCTTGTTGTTTCTGCTACGATCTTGGGTTAGTAGATTTATGAGCTTAATACCGGCATTTGTGCGTAAATAATTTGGAATAGTACCACTTGAGTCGGTTGCTAATTCCTGTAAGCGGTCATCACTATAAGACTCATCTGTGATATATGAATTAATTTTATTAGATAATATAGACCTTAAATCCGTCTCCGTAACATATCTATAAATATCTTTGAGGTCATTAAATGAACACGCTTTGTTAACTTTTCCCAGCAAATGTTCCTGTATCTGTTTCGAGTTTAACTTAACAACACTGCTATCAAAAGGTATAGAATCTGTACCCTTATCAAGGGTAACGCTACTATAAGGTTTCAATAGACTTGTCATTTGTTGTAAAGAGGCACGTTCACAAAAATGAGCAATAGCCATTGATTTGACTTCTGGAGTGAATGAGCTCTTTGGCTTAATAAAAGAGAGCATTTTAACGAGGAAGTCGTTATTGTTTGTGAAGCCATTATTTTTGGTTGCTCGATCTATGAGCTCACAACCGGCATTTGTGCGTAAATTATTTGGAATAGTACCACGTGTGTCGGTTGCGGTTGCTAATTCCTCTATGCGGACTTCACTATAAGACCCATCTCTGATATATGAATTAATTTTCTTAGATAATTTAGATCTTAAATTCTCCTCTGTAACACATCTATAAATATCTTTGAGTTCATCAATTTTATGCTTTTCGTTAGTTCTACGTACCAAATTGTTTTGTATCAGTTGGGAGTGCTTCCTAACAGAATTTTTGTTAATGTATTCAGATTTATTGTTATCAAGGGTGGTTTTTTCTCTAGAGAGCAATAGTTTCCTCACTTCTCGAAAAGAGGCGCGTTGAGAAAAATGATCCATAGCCAATGATGTGACTTTATCAGTGTATGTGATATATTGAGGAACAAAAGAGAGCATTTGTTCGAGGAAGCGGCTATTGTTTGTGGTGCCGTTATGACTATTTTTGATTAGTTGAGCTATGAGCGTAGTGCCGGCAAAGGTGCGTAAAGAATCAGGAATATAATAATTTGAGCTCGATGCTAAATCCCGTAACTGACTATTATCATAATATTCTTGTTTGATGTATGAATTAATCTTTTTTTTCGTTTTCAAACTTAAGTCGTTATTGAACGAAGCCGCTACGCGGCAGAATCCAGCGCGATAGCTCATCGCCTTAG
>JAYPBG010000456.1:0-2579 GCA_038124075.1 Gammaproteobacteria bacterium | reverse complement strand
TCAATACGGCGTACCATTGGCTGCCTAATATACATCAAATTTAGGTCATACCCTCGAAAAAAGCGCCTTTGAACTCGGCTCCATATCCTCACCGTAGTGCTCGACACAGAAGTTCATAAGCTTAAATATTTTTTGCTTAAGATCAGCATGAGTGATGCTATTGGAAAGCCACTCCGTTTTTAATATAGGGTGCTGTTTCTGGAGTTCAGAGACACCTGGGTCATTCAAAATCGCTTCAATGGATCGCCCTTCAGATGCTTTTCCCTTAAGCACCATACTGGTTGGCAACACTCTAGACGGAGTATCAATCACATGCTCTTCACCATTGGACCATGTGAGCCGAGAAGCATTAAACAGAGGTGACAGCATGCTTTTACTCTTTACATCAACCCTGCCGTTCACACCTTCTGAACCTGCTTTAACATCAGCCCCAGCGGTACCAGAAAAGATGGCTGATTGATTAGGGTCACCCGCCAAGGCTGCCACTGCACCAGAGATCTGTATCTGCTTATTACCCTTATCTGGCATTGCACCTATCATATGTAACCTCAAGACCTGGTTAGAGAGTTAGTGATACGCAAAAGAGAAGAGAGCGCCTTCAAGCTCCAAATTGTACAGAGTATAATCAATCATTGGAGAGAAGTGAAGAAAAGAGAGATGGCAAGACAGGGCTGGTAAGTATAGCACTCTAACTCAACGTGAGTTATCATTAAGCTCTTTATTAGTTTAAGGTGTACATCTTGTACCCTACTGAATAGACTTAAGAGGCTATACATGAATAATATTGCTAACCAAACTGCACTCGCTCCACGAACCGGCATAGCTCAAGTTAGCATAGAGCCTGAAACGCGCGCTGAGCCTTTACAGATACAGAGCGATCCACACAACAGCACGCAAACAGGACTCTTATCAGGAATCGTCCAAGCTGTTAGCTCAGAATATAGCAGACTTCGACCCGACTATGACAACATGCCCATGGAGCAGTTGATTAGTGCTTGTAAAGATAAAATTTTTGAGGACAGTGTATTTTTTGACGACCTAGAGTCTTGCGATGCCGCTTTAAACACTTTTCCAAAAAATAACGCTGATTACAATAAAAAAGCGTTCTTCGAGGCCATTTCATCTCGCCTTGACGCCTTCAACGCTCGTAAAGCACACGATATAGATTTCTGTAATAGTTTCAATACTATTACCTCTCAGTACATAGACTGGAATAAATTCTGTTACTCCGAGCTCAGGATGTTCTGTGCTTCAACTACAACAGGGGAAAATAACGGTATCCGTAGCTACGAAACGAGGATCCTTGCCCACTACTACACTATAAAGACCGGCACTATAATGAACGGTGACAGAATTAGAAAGGCAATAGCAAATAAAATCTATAGTAACGATTATAAAGACAGGCACGCATTGCTTTCTCAATGTCGCGAGCATGACGAAAACCTCTCGCATTTAGGTCCTAATCTATATAGTAGAATCAAAACGTTCTTTTATCCTGATCTATTGAGTGAAGTCAAAGACACGATGGATACAACAATCACACAACACCTAAAAGACCTAAGTCCTAAACTAAAGTTTGTCGGACATGAAACGACCGACACGGCAAACCTTTTTTATAAGTTAGACAATAACCTATTCAAAAGCGTACAGAATTGGTTAAAAAATTATAATCCGAATGCAGGTAGTCTAACTCAGATAGGCGGTGCAACCAGTTTCGAACTAAAAGGTCAAAGAGGCTTCCGCCATTCGACAGCGGCCCAAGGGTACATTGAACAACGCCATGCTCATAATGTGATAATTACAGAAAATACTAAACGATTTGATGAGATCAACGAAACCAGAACAGTAGGTGGTGCTGCATACACTTTCAACTGCATGCGAAATAAAAGTAACCCTCAAGAAATTCACTGTGACCTGTCATTACTCAATATCGATATCACCGTGAAACGGACTCGTAATAAGATACAAGCGTTTTTAACGCATCAATCCCAACCCCGCCGTCAGACACTTAAGATTAGAACTGAGCAAGGGATTAAGCAATTGGGGCAACTGTTTGCCAGTGACGATTTCCCGAGCAATTGTGATACCAGCCCAAACTATGACTATGACCCCGACTCAATGATTACAGAGGCAGCTTTTCCATTTAAACCGGTTTTTTTTACTGAACCTAGCAACCTTATCAAAAAAATTAATATTCGTTGGGCTAAGAATCGCCCGCTCCATACGTATGACCTTAATTTTATACCATCTAATGATACTCTTCCAAAGTCAGGAGACCACTCTATTTTCATCCAGAATGCGCAGAATAACGGTTTTGTTGTGCGAATATTTAATGAGGCAGGTATTTATAAAGACTATTCTGTGACTAAGCCAGAGTCTGTTAAGAAAATTTCTGATAAACGTGAACAGTCTTCTGATGAACAGGCTTCTAACGTGAACGGTTCGTTCATTTTCGGCATTTTAGATTAGTGGAACATATTTGACAAACACCGGTATAGACACTCTATAGCTGCTTTAGTAGTAAGTACCTAGTGCTATATCCGCTAATTAATTAAGTGATGTCCTTTTGATTTTGTTTC
>JAYPBG010000455.1:0-2586 GCA_038124075.1 Gammaproteobacteria bacterium | reverse complement strand
ATTGCTACGCAAAGGCCTTCCGTGAATGTGATTACCGGTGTGATTAAAGCAAATCTTCCGAGCCGTATTTCCTTCCGGGTTGCTTCCTATCGAGACAGCCAGACGATTCTTGATGGTAAAGGTGCAGAGTCATTAATCGGAAAAGGTGATATGCTTTTTATTCCACCTGGAAGTGCCACCTTCATGCGTGCACAAGGTGCATTTGTGAGTGATGATGAAATCAATGGGATTGTTGATTACCTAAAAGTAAATGGACCGCCTCAAATTATTGAAGAAGTAAGGGAGCAAATTGAATCTGCAGGTGAGGAAGATGTATTAGGTTCGAATGGAGAGGATGATGACGAGGACCCCATGTTAAAAAAAGCGGTTGAAATCATTCGAACAACTAAAAGAGCTTCTACTTCTAATTTACAAAGAAAACTAAGCATTGGATACAACCGTGCGGCTAGAATTATGGATGAGCTTGAGGAAAGGGGAGTGGTGGGTCCAGATTTACCGGGCCAGGGGAGAGAAATTCTCATGGATCTCTAGATGTTTGCATTCTCAACTTGATCATCTTTCATTTTAGTGAAAATGTGATAAAACATTAAACCACTATGGCTATTGGACAAAAACTCGAAGATGCAAGAAACCGTAAGGGAATATCCATAAGAGAGGCATCTGAATCTACAAAAATTCGCGGAGACTTTCTTAGTTCCTTTGAAGCTGGAAATTTTGATATCAATCTGCCTGAGGTTTACCTTCGTGGATTTATTCGGGTTTACGCACGCTTTCTTGGAATCGATCCAGAGTCCGCCGTTGCCGATTTGAATTTGGAGATTGGTTCAGTCAAAAACAAATCTGTTAAGAAAACGATCGGTAAAATTGGTTCTCCTGAAAATTCTGATCCTACTAAAGAGATTTCATCTGTTGATAATCTTAGATCAACAACACAGCGACGTTCTAATGTAAATATTTCCAAACCCATTCTGTTTGTTGGTGGGATCAGTTCTATCGTTATCGTATTTGCTATATTACTGATATGGGCATTCTCTACTCCAG
Organism: Gammaproteobacteria bacterium; assembly: GCA_038124075.1. Taxonomy (GTDB): domain Bacteria; phylum Pseudomonadota; class Gammaproteobacteria; order Pseudomonadales; family JAYPBG01; genus JAYPBG01. The sequence goes on along the minus strand of JAYPBG010000455.1, from coordinate 1,545 downwards.
ATGAACAAACCGACCTTTCGAATGCTGGAGATTTAGATCAAACTAATACTATTCGCGAAACAAATTTAAACACTCCAAAGTCATCCACCCCTCTCAGCGAGCAGGAGGTCGCTCCAAAAGCACAGGAAGAATCACTCTTGAAGTTAGCGGCTGTTGGTCCGATCGAAAGGCTTATCATTAGTGATGAGGGTAAGTCCCCAAAAGTTTTTCACGAATTCAAAAATATTGCACTAGGATGGGAAAAATCCATTCCTTTTAGTAAGAGCTTTCGATGCTATAGTTCTTCTCTCCAGCACATTAGATTTGCAGTCAATGATGGTATAGAGAAACAAGTTAACGGCGAGGGAGCCGGCAACTTTAGTTGGTCTGGAGAATAGTGATTAAACAGCAGCGATTGCTGCGTGTTTGATAAACCAATACCAATTCTTACCTTTTAAAAGAGCAGAAAACTGTACGGAAACCTTTTCGCCATTTTTGGCAAGTAGTCTGATGTTGAGGTCTAAAATATTTTTATTTTTCAGTATCTTTGAAGCTCCATCCTTGGCTATTCCAATATCCTCGGGAGCAATAAAGTCCATGAATGGCCGATCCCTAAGAAATTCTTGATCATATCCAAGAAGATCAGATAGATGCTCGGTATTTCCATGGAATTTGAGTTCTCCGTTGATCATTTCGATGATTCCAGAGTACTCAGCGAGTTGGGTTAAGCGGTCTAATGAAAAATGCCGCTCTGGAGTAAATACTGAACCTTCCTGGGCAAATTGCCTGTTTTGAAAGTGCTTGGGTGTAGAGTTTGCTCTCTTTTTGAATGCACGATGGAAGTAATGCACACTTTCAAACCCACAAGCTTCTGAGACCTTCTTAACGCTGACCTTTGAGCTGGATAGCATCTTTTTAGCTTGATCTATCCTCGTTTGAATAAGGTCTTCAGTTGGGCTGATTTTGAAAGTAGATTTGTAGAGAGAAGCAAACCGGCTGGTACTGAGGTTCATTTTCTCAGCCATTTCGTCGATCTTCCATGGTTTGAAATAATTTTCATGAATTTCGGCCCTAAGATCACGGAGGTTCTGTGCGTGATCTGGTAACGATTCAACGAAATCGTGGTTCGATAGCCTGAATGTTTTGCTTAGTAATTCTAGAATATATGCGCTTACAACGCTTTCCCAGTTCACCGCTTTGAGAGATAACTCGGTTTGAATCTTGGTAAAAATACTATCTGTGAAGTGAACCTGAAGAGGTTTCAATAGAATGTTGGCTTCAGCATTAGACAGGGAAAAGATTTTGGATGCATCTGATCCCTGAAAACGAATCAAGCTGAATGAAAGAGCATAGTTTCCTGAGGACTTTATGTTCAGAGAAACACCAGGTTTTCGAATTAAAACAGATAAAGCACTTGCATCAAAAAAGGAGTCGTTAATCTCAACGGATGCGGGGTTGTGAAATACGATGAAAGTAAATTGAGGATCACTTTCAGTAATGGACTCAGTTGATGTCTGATTTAAACTAACATTTATTTTTTTAAATTTAGATTTCATAGGGCAATAG
>JAYPBG010000454.1:0-2591 GCA_038124075.1 Gammaproteobacteria bacterium | reverse complement strand
CGACGACACCCCTCCCCCTATCAACTCTTCTCCCCAAAACAAGTACGTTTATTTATTAAAAAATAAACAGGCGCTCATGGCGCATTGAGTTGTTTTTATTTTTTTAAACAGAAAAACAGGTTTTTTCTTGCAATCTGATTTTGATTATGTATCCTCAATTTATCAACTGAAGTTGGTGCTGTAACACCAACTTCAGTCTAACCACAATCGATTAAAAAGGAATCGAATATGGATCATTCTATTGTAATTGAAGATACTGCCCACGACAAAGCAATTCACGACAAAGTTTCCTCTTGTTTTTCAAGCACTCACTCTGATTTATCGGCCCCCTGCTCTCATGATGAGCTGTCGCTCGATCAAAAGTCATCATACACCGCTGTTTCAAACGATGTGATGAAGCATATTCTTTCCAATCGCACCATCGCCTGTTGCTCAAGGCTCTGGTTGCTGATTCGTTTTGAGCAGTCGGGCTTCCATGATCGTGACTACATTTCTCGTACGATTGGCTGGTTAGCCGATGCGCTGAACGTTTCAACCAGCACGATTCAAAAATGGCAAAGGAAGCTGGTCCAGTATGGTTATCTGGTGATCGTCGAGCAACGGGTCGACGGCCATCATAACGCACCAAATCAATACCGCGCATGCTTACCTAAGGCGGTCATCTCGCGACTAAAAAAGGATAAAAAACGCTCTCCGTCTCCCGATAAGAGGCCTATGGCTGAAGAGTCTGAGAAGGCGGTTGAAACAAGGTTGCTTGATACTGAGGTGTTCAACGATCTATTTCCTGATGCGGCAGAGTGGTTCACTTTGCTGTTGCCGGTACTCAAGTTGATGGGCACAAGTTCATTGCTAAGGCAATCGCTCATCTCTGCGTCGCTGGTGCCCCTCTCTCTACCTCACAAGCAGCGTCACTGTGCAATGAGGTGGTCTATGCAATGAACTCCGGCAGCTTAAAGCATCTATCCACATGCAAAGCGATGAATGTCGCCATCAAGCTGATTCGAGAGAATCGATGGCGCACACCTTACGGGCTTAACACCTCGTAACAGTCCCCTTCCCCTTCCCCATCTATCTACATGTCTTTAGATATGGGGTGACCTCTGTCTGTTGATTATGCGATGCATAAGGAGGTGTCTTGCCAATAGAGAACCCGTACTGAGAACTTAATGACATACAAAAGGAGATTATCATGTCAAATAGCAACTGTCTTTCCAAAATGGAGTCTGTCGGTATTATCCTGTATGACAAACTCTTCGAGTCAAGAATCATCATCGGCGTACTGGTATTGCTGTCAGTGACTGCGATCAGCGTTGCGTTTAATACTTATACCGGACACTGGATGGCCACCGATGAAGCCAGTGAGAAGCTACTGCCCTTCTCTTATGCAATGATCGCATTCTCAGGGGTGGTCATCTTAGCGATCACCTGCTTCGGCAATGCAAACTGGCTGATCAAGTCGATTGGTCTACTTGCATTAATACTGATCTTTACACTCGATATTTTTGCGAGTCTCACCTTCCAGATTGCAACCGATTCGAAAAACGAATTACAAGGTGATGCGTTGGAAGTTGAGCAGCTCAAGCTAAATATCGCCAGCGCTCAAGACCGGGTCGATATGTGGTCTGAAAAACTCAAAGCCACTAAGAAGTATCATATTCCATGGGACAAAAAGCTCAAAGAAGCCACGGCCATGCGCGATAAGTACCAGCGCCAACTCAACGATCTTCAATCTGAGCATACCGACCCTATTCTGTCAGTATTCGATAAGCTGTATAACTTCGTACCTTATACAGTAGATGATGAAAAAGTAGTCTCTCAAGATGAGTTCAAGACACTCATTCGTAGCGCATGGTCCTTCATGCTCGCCAGCCTCCCCTACGTCATGACCTTAATGATCTTTGGTGAAATAGCGGGCATGAACAAAAGGAGTCTGAACAAAAAAAAGCCACTGGCCGCTGACCGGTTCACAGACCAGGACCATAGCGCGGCCAATGAACAGCTAAGTGGACCAGACCAAACGGGTCTGAATAGAGAAGAGTCGTTTGGTCCAACCGAATCAGATACGTCCAATGTGGTTCTATTTGAGGAACGCAGACCAGACCAAAGTGCTCAGACCAGACCAGCTCAACGTAAAACGGGTTTAGACCGCGCAGTTTCCCAGAAGATTATGAACTATCTGGCCCAGGGTGATGGTTCAATAGCAACGGGTTATGTTGCAAAGAAGTTTGGGGTGGGTAAAGAGCTGCTTGGTCTGGTCTACGACCAAGCAAGGCTTAAAGGGTTTATAGACCAGCCCAACGGTAAAGGCTCTCGATGGGTAAGAAACAACCTCTCATTAACACGATAGGAGATCGACATGTTGAGGGATATGGTTAGAAGGAAAAGCTTGATTATTTTTACAGCAGGTTGGTTAGTCTGTGAGTTTCAAGGCATTGGCTGGGCTGCGGCAGGGGTGTCGTGGTGCCTAAGCTCAGCTAAATCCGTTATTTCAGCGCCACCCGAAGAGAAATCATCTTTTTGGAAATAGTCTAGAAAACGACCAGAAAACTAGGGTAGTTAGACGTACTAAAGCGCCTCAGATAGGATAGGGG
>JAYPBG010000453.1:0-2615 GCA_038124075.1 Gammaproteobacteria bacterium | reverse complement strand
AATAGAACAAATAACAACCTAATAGGCTGCTATTTCGCGCCAGCGACTAGATATCGGTAAAAAAGCTATGCCTGTCGGGGGGGTATTGGCAAAAGGTGTTTTAGGTTTGAGCGTCGGGGCTGTTAAAGGGCTCTTTACGGCGGGGTACGAAAGTATAAGAATCATGAACAATACCTATGTTGATCTGAGAGATGGTACGTTCTTTCCTACTCAATCATCCCAAAATTCAAGTGTAAGGGAGCAGCAGGATGGTTCAGAATCGAGCAAGCTTATCTCGGGGCCGAACAAGGAGAGCGAGAACGTTGTGAATGTGGGTGAGCAGGTTAAAAAGGAATTACAGGAGAGTAACCAGGAGTCAGAAGAGCGTTCAAGCGACTCTTCTGATTTGAGGAAGAATAACTCAGAATTGAACGTGGATGTGAAGAAACAGACTTCAGGTGTGGGTTATAAATATTATTTGAAACGTGCAGGAGGTGCCGCCGTTGTATTGGGAGGAGTATCTGTATTGGGCGGAGCACCTGCGCTTAGAGTGGCTGCAGGACAACCCATGATCAGTGCTGGGGTGGTTTTGGGTGCTGTGGCGCTCAACTATTTGTATTCGTGCTCATTCGGGACGGCTGAATAAACGCTCCACTGCCTCAATGGAGGGGTGGATGCAGTCTGTATGGAGAGCATAAAAAATTGGGGCGCCGTTGCGCCCCAATTATATTCCTTGACCAATTGGACAAAGTAAACCTATACCCATAAAGCTAAGTGTACGCATATGAATATTAACAACCGTTCGAATCGTATAAATCATCAAAAAGCAGAGCGCTCAACCCCCTTTGAATCTACGGCAGATACCAGTATATCAGGTATAGAACCGAGCGTGTCAGGTTCTCATACTTCGTTACGAAACGAAGAATCTCGAGATATTCGTAATCATCGATCAGACGAAACTTTCATGCAGAAAATTGGCGAATCCACTTGTGACCAGGATAAGAAATTAGGTTCGGATGGGGACAGTTCAACCAGTGATGCAGTTAGTACAGTCGAAGACCCCTTGCGAGATGGTGAGGAAAGCAGTCTCGAATATACAACTTTTAAATCCTACTCTTTGGAGAAGCGTAGCAATCCTGAAATAGCGTATGCTGCTGTTACAAGCGATCCAGGAAACATCAGGTATGTACCTGGAGGCATCCAAGATAGAGAGCGCATTGTGACAACAGCTCTTCAACAGAATGGTTATTTTCTCAAATACTTAACAGATGAAGAGAAAAGTAATAAGAGCCTGGTCTCCTTATCGCTTCAGCAATTTTATGATGCCAGTATTGATGATGACAGTATTGATGATATAGCATCGTTTACTTCTCCCCTTCATGACGCAGATTCTTCGCTTCATACAGATTCTGAACTATTTCATCAATTGATATGGTCTGATTCATTTAAATATATACCAGCCCTTTTTTCAGGCCTTAAAGGTTATACCTTAGATATGGTTGTAAAAGCGCTCGATGAATTAAGTGCGGAGGTTTTGTGCTCACTCTCGGATGAGCGTAAGCTAGATAATAAAGTTATCGATTGGTTTGTAAAAAAATATGAGTCAAATACACATTATATCACAGGCTTTTTGAGTCTTATGCCGAATGAATTTATAGATAATGTAGACAATATAAAAAAAATGCTTGAGCGTGATGGAGACATATTATATGAATTGCCTGACAAATACAAAAACGATCTTAAGATGGTTGATTTGGCCGTCAAGGGAGGCGCTAACCGCGCGCTCTATACGCTTCAAACTAATATAAAGCAGGATGTTAATAACATTATTAAATATGGTGTTTTTGATGTAGAACCAGATAAAATCAACAAACTAAAAGATGGGCTCAATTATGAATTAGAGGAACTGATGGAAGCCGTTGGCTCTTCTGAGTCCAGTGCACTGCCCATTCCGATTGCCGCTAAGTTGATGAGCGAGGTGATTGAGCCGCTTGTTTTAGTTGAGGTAAGAAATAAACATCAAGGAGCCGGTCAATTCTTGGAAGAGACGATGAATGCACTGCCTCTCTCTAAACGGCTTGCATTAGGGGTGTTGTTCTCTAAAAATGAGAGTGTCAATTCTGTAACCATTGGCGCCCAGGCGGGCGTAGAGATTAAGGTAGCGAGTGCAGAGTTAGAAAAAGTCGCTGAATCACTTTATCGTGATGAGCGTTCGTTTGTGCATGTTCCTAATTTTGAATCTTATATTGATCATATGAGTGCCTGGTTAGAGCGCTTCAATGTGCGGATCTTTCGTATTAATTCACTTTTTTCGGATCAAAGCAAGAATAGTTGTCGTGGGTGATCAGGCGGGGTTGACGCCTGATGTGCGCTCTAGATTGTGTCGTCACATGGATGCGGCCAGTGTGAAACTCGCTTCACTCCCTAAGGAAAAAGTCAAACCAGAACAGCAACCCGGCTACAACTCTTTAGTACAGATCGCTAAGATCACTATAGAGAGTGATGTAGAGTCATTGCTTAATGAGCATTACCTGACAGCAAGGGAGTATGCTAATGCCCATAATGGAAATAAGACGCTTGAAGTGATTGATCGGCCTCTCTTGGTGGAGAGACTTGAGGAGCTGACTACGCTACAG
>JAYPBG010000452.1:0-2622 GCA_038124075.1 Gammaproteobacteria bacterium | reverse complement strand
AATCTATGTTCTATATGGCAATGTGACAACCTCAACAAAGCGGAGAAGAGCCATAGATACGAATAGACCGCCTTTAACTTCAGGGTGTTATGCCAATAATACCCGATCACCCCTTGCTTTATCAGCATATAGCCCTCATCATATATAGAAGTACCGTTTGGGGGCGACCTGGCTTCGACGTGGGTCATGAACCTTTAGGTGCATGCCGAGAGTGTAATGGATCTCGTAAATACCCTATTACAATCTAATAGTTGCAGAAACAGCAATGAACGACGACGTTTGGACTGACGAGGTACTTGCTGCTTAATCAGCCCAAACAAGTCAAACAAGCTCTTCGGGGCTTGCCGTTTACCCGGTTCGCTTATGGGCTGGAATCAACGGTCACTTTACATAAGCTCGCGATTAGGTTTGTCTAGAGCCGACCTCGTTAAATCTTTCTAGGCCAGCGTTGATGTCCCTGCCGTTCGGGTAGCATCAGCGTTAAATCGATAGAGTCGGCTAAGCATGTAGATCTTAAAGCGGATTATTTACGGACGCGGGTTCGATTCCCGCCGCCTCCACCACATTCAACAACAACGCAAGTAACGGTCAAGGCATAGCCACTCTAACCATGCCGTGACACCCATACCGCAAACTGCGAAGGCCTTAGACCATAGCGCGCCAAGACCCCTTCGTGTAAACGCCTCAACTCTTCGATGACCAAAGCTTGCACACCGGCTTGTTCAGACTCTGGAATATCTTGCAATACGCAACTCTCGATACACGCCAGCGGCTCAAGCTCTGGTTGTGTGACTACCTTGTGAATGGTTTGCTTGATAAAATCTGGAGTGGCAAGACTTTTCCGGACACTTTTTTTGCGATAGTTTTGCCCATCTTGTGTAATTGGCGGCGCAGTGATTCTGATAAATACCATGTCTTGTTGGGCTGATAAGCATCCAAAAAATCACGTTGGTAGCCCACAGGCTTACGAGCTTCCAGCGGTTGATTGATGTAACTTAAAATGTCCTGACTATCCGCGGAAAGAGGGATGAATGCAGAAAACGCGTCGCCATCATTTATACGTGCCACTTCTTCGACGCGATCTGCTACACCAAAATAACGACGCCCCCTACCTCGCCCACGAGCAATAATCTGTCCACTCTCAACCAGACTGGCAACCTGCCGCTGAACTGATCTTCTCGCCAGATCAGGATGAAGACTCATGATCTCAGCAGTAGATAACCCATCTATGGCTGAATTGATGCTATTCAATAAATCGTTTGTTGATGACATAGTGTTTTAGCGCAATTAGAAGCTCATCTTGGCGCAATTATGGCGCGATTAACGTGCAATTCAGCAGCTCCAGACGCGATTTCAATCACATCCCCTCTATTCCATCAGGTCAATTAAGGCCTCAAGAGAACCCCAAAGAGCAGGCGCTCTAAGCATCCCACATAATATCATCTGCTTTTACCTGCATGGTCTATATGCGCTGTATATTTTAGCCCTCCCTATGCTCGGTTTTTTTTGGCTGCCCTCTTATCACTTATCAGCCATCCTACTGGAATTACGAAAAGCCTCATGACAAACACATATTATGAAACTATAATTTCATAATATACTAAATTTAGGATTTTTTGTTTTATGAGCAACCGTTCCGCAGTCGTATTTCCTAAAGACTTAGCAGCGCTCAAACAGCTTGGTGAGAACATCACTTTGGCCATGAAGCGCCGGAAGATTACCCAAACCAAGCTTTCTGAGCGCACCGGTCTATCCATGCCAACGCTTCGAAATATTATGAGGGGTGAACCCAGTGTTTCGATTGGCCACTATGTGATGGTGCTTTCGTCGCTAAGCTTGAGCAGTGATATCGCCAAAGTAGCATTAGACGATGAATTTGGGCGAAAGTTACAAGATATTGAACTGCTTAAATCCGGTCGCAAAAGACATAAGAACAACAGAGGCCGCTTATCATGAGCCGCTCAATTTGGGTATATGCAAACTGGAGTACTCTAGAGGACCCCGTACATGTGGGCAACCTAGACGTTGATCTTGTACGCGGCGCAGAAGTCTATCGTTTTGCCTACACAAGTGAATGGCTGGACTTCCCCTACGCCATCCAAATCGACCCACAACTTAACCTTTTCTCTGGCGATCAACACAATAACGATGCGCGAAACTTTAGAGCTTTTCTCGACTCCTGCCCTGATCGCTGGGGACGCTTGTTGATGCAACGCCGCGAAGCCGTTTTAGCAAGGCAAGAAGGTCGACGCGTCACCAAGCTCCACGAATCTGACTTTCTGCTGGGTGTTCATGACACCTATCGCATGGGTGGCCTACGTTTTAAATTAACAGAAGACGGGCCTTTTCTTGACAACAATCAAAAACTGGTTGCCCCACCGGTTTCAAGCCTGCGCGAGCTAGAATATGCAGTCAGTCAAATTGAGAAACAACCTGACTTAGATGATCCAAGCTACCTGAAATGGTTGTTCATGCTGATCTCACCAGGCTCATCATTGGGTGGCGCCAGGCCAAAAGCCTGCGTCACAGATGGCAATGATCTGTGGCTGGCCAAATTTCCAAGCCGCTATGACGATCACGATATAGGCGCATGGGAGTACTTGGTTTATTGCATGGCGGTAG
>JAYPBG010000451.1:1479-2624 GCA_038124075.1 Gammaproteobacteria bacterium | reverse complement strand
ATGGGCTACTCACTTCCGTCACGCACCCTGCCAATCCGCACAACACAAACAGCAGCAGTACAACACAAGCGTAAGGCAGAGCACCTCTTTTCAAAACATAATCTTCCATACCGATCTATTTAGGCCCTGTTTCTTTTATCCAAAAGGGAGCTGGGGCTCCATGCATATCTCCAAATTAACCAACCACCTGTCAAGCAGCTATAGAACAAGAGGACGAGCCGCATATTGTCTAAAACATGTTAAACATTAAAGTACTTTTTCTGCGTTTTTCAACTAGATAGAGGGCTACAATAGAAAATAAGATAGGGGCAACGTGGACTTATGGGCACATCACTGCTGCTGAAGCTGAATACGCTCTTGCCAACGGCGGCTTCTTTGCGTTTTATCAAGTACCTTACCCACCAACTGCCCACACGCTGCATCAATATCGTCACCCCGCGTTGTTCGTACCGTAGTCGTATACCCAGCGCGAATTAAAATATCTTGAAAACGCTTTACAGCCGCATTCGTCGATCGCTTATAAGGTGCCCCAGGAAAAGGGTTAAATGGGATAAGGTTAATTTTCGAAGGTGTCGATGAGAGCAGCTTGATCAACTGGCGAGCGTGCTCCGGCTGATCGTTAACCTGGTCAATCATGACATACTCCATGGTAATTCTACGTTTGTCGGTATAACAGTCCAAATAACGTCGACAAGCAGCCAACAGCTCTTTGAGCGGGTATTTTCGGTTCAACGGCACCAGCTGATCACGCAGCTCATCATTTGGCGCATGCAGCGAAACCGCCAATGACACATCAATTGCACTGGGCAACTTATCCAGTGCGGGCACAACACCCGACGTACTGAGCGTAACTCGACGCTTAGAGATGCCATAACCAAGATCATCACGCATAACATCCATAGCGGTTACAACATTATCAAAGTTTAACAGCGGCTCTCCCATACCCATCATAACAACATTGGTTATAGGACGCTGACCTCTATTGTCTGGCACACCAAATGAACGACTTGCCATCCAGACTTGCCCAACAATTTCATCAACGGTTAAGTCTCGCTGAAACCCCTGCTTGCCTGTAGAGCAGAAACTGCAATCCAGCGCACACCCCACTTGAGATGAGACACACAAGGTCCCGCGCCACCCATCTG
>JAYPBG010000451.1:0-1469 GCA_038124075.1 Gammaproteobacteria bacterium | reverse complement strand
CCATCTGTTTGAATAAACACGGTTTAAACATGGCCATAACCTTCCAACTCCAGAACCCATTTTTGAGTCCCATCGTTTGACTTTGAGTGAAACGCAATTTTAGGCGCCTCAATCGTGGCCATGGTCGACAGGCGTTCACGAAGGGCCTTACTGAGATTCGACATGGACTCAAACGAGTCCATGCCTAAGTGATGAATCCATTTCATAACCTGCTCAGCACGAAAGCGTTTCTCCCCCAGCGATAAGAAGAGGGACTCGAGCTCTGCTCGGCTTAAGCCCAGTAGATTAACTTTCTTTGCTGGCTGATCGGCGATCACGGCTGGTTGCGCGATGCGTTCATCACTCATGTACAGGCCCTAATATAGATGATTGGATCGGCGTATGCTCGCTTATCGAATGCGCTCACAAAGCTCGGTTTCAGAGAAAAAATAGCCAATTTCACGCGCTGCTGATTCAGGGGAGTCTGAACCATGAACGGCATTTTCATCGATGGTTTCCGCTAAATCTGCACGGATTGTACCCGGCTCCGCCTCTTTAGGGTTGGTTGCCCCCATCAGCTCACGGTTTTTCTTGATCGCCTCCTCACCCTCAAGCACCTGAACAAGTATGGGGCCGGACGTCATAAAGCTGACCAGATCAGGGAAAAAAGGGCGCTCTTTATGCTCTGCATAGAATCCACCCGCTGTAGCATCGTTCAACTGCAACATTTTTGCAGCAACCACACGAAGGCCAGCCGTCTCAAAACGGCCAATAATATTGCCCACTGCATTTTTAGCCACTGCATCAGGTTTAATAATTGAAAGCGTACGTTCAATCGCCATAGGTCTATACTCCTGAAAGTAAGTTTAGTCGGTAGAAATGGGGCTCATTATATACGCTACTCTGAGCATATTCACCACCTCAAGCGGCTCAAGCCAGATAGATTTCACTATTTTTTATTTTTATCAATCCGTTTTCTTAACCCATCTCGTCAATCCATCTCCTCAATCCAAGCCATCTGGATAGCCTCTAATACTTTTTCCCCTCCACGACTCGGGTCATCATCAAATTCTGGCAAACTTTTCACCCACCCATGCAAGTCTGTGAAGCGCACGTAGCGAGGGTCCACATCCGGATACGCCTCACCCAGTTCAATAGCAATGTCCTGCACGTCGGTCCACTTAAACCCCATAATACACCCCCTCTCCTGTTCTTCTACTCTCTGATTGACCTACTCAGGCGCTTGCTATCGCTTCTCAGATACCTGATTGATGGTATATTTAGGGATCTCTACGGTTAAGTCTTGCTCATTCACCAAAGCTTGACAGCTCAGGCGCGATTCAGGCTCTAAGCCCCACGCCTTATCGAGCATATCTTCCTCCAGGTCATCCGCCTCTTTGAGTGAATCAAACCCCTCCCTGACAACCACATGACAGGTCGTACAGGCACAAGACATCTCACACGCATGCTCTATCTCAATACCTTCGCGC
>JAYPBG010000450.1:0-2625 GCA_038124075.1 Gammaproteobacteria bacterium | reverse complement strand
TGCATCAGAGCCTTTGTCCATTAAAGTAAAATCATATCCACCAGATGAAGAAAATATCTTGTTAATTTTTCTAGATACTCCAAAGCCAAAGCCAAAAGTCTTCATGGAGGAAGAGTCAATTTTCCCAACACTATCCTGTTTGTCCTGAGGGTAAGTATAATCTGTTAGACCAGCACTTAAATAGGTATTACCTGACAGCATATCAGTAAATCGGTGAGATAAACTAGCTCTAATGGATGTGGAAAATGTCGAGAAACCTTGGGCAGTCGGTGAAAAAGAGCGACTTAATGCATAATTGGAAGATGTCTTTGAATTGTGCTTCCAATTTAATGACACCGAAGTGATAAGATTGTCTTGGTTCGGCTGTGTTGATAATTCATAGTCAACTAAACTATAACCTATTGAAGCACTTCCGCTAAATTTTGATGAATAAATGCCATCTGCTCCAATGCTAATTGAATGATTTATCGCATCGGTCAAGTTATTCTGTGATGTGCCGTGTGCTTTTGACCTGGCAAATGTATAATTAGTGAAAAAATCTAGTTTCTCTGAATAAATGTAAAATGCCCTGAGGCTCAGAGGTAATGTGGAGAAATCTAAATTGGGTCTTTCATCTGTATTAGCAGACTGGTAAAAACGATAAGAATAAGAAGTTCCTCCACCTACACCAAATTTAGGGCTATGATTGTACCGGACATTTAATCCGGCAGAAATATAAGTGTAAGATACAAGATCTTGCTCGAGTACACTTGCACCAATGTTTTGACCAATATCAAAAGTGGTCTCAAATCTTATTTTGGCATTGTTAGAAATTCTTTTCTTAAGAGCTAGCGTATCGTCAAAATCAATACTCAGAGAAGTAGTTGGTACAATGTTACTCATATCACCATTTAAAATGTATTGGGATATTTGAACACCTGCAGAACCGTTAATTTTGAATAGTCCTAATTTGTTTGTGAAATGGACTGCCGGCGAAAATGTAATGATAAAATCATCCTCACTTTCAATTCTATCTGTATTGATTCCCGCAGATCCTCCACTTTGACGAACTGCATTAAACTCGTCGCTAGGCATTCCAAATACTCTAGAGTCGTATGCAAGTTTTAATGAAGCACTGGCATCAATTTTACCAAGTTTGCTTTCATACAACCCAAAAGCTGTAACTGCACATGAGAAAAGGGCAAAGAATGTTGTTAACGACCTCATGATTATTGTGGATAAATTGAATTTACAATCTCGAATGTTGTCAACTTAATCATTCTCAACACTTTACATATCTTCGATGAGCATTTCATTAAAACTATGCATGATATACCTTATTCTAATAACATGGAATAAAGCAGGTCTTGCACATGGTTACGGATTTCTAATTTTAGTTTTTATCGGAACTAGTATTTCTCTGATACAAGTTTATAAGTTATTTTTTAAAAAGATTTCCTTTTATAGCTTAGTTCCTATTTTTCTTATATTAGGTTTTAGTTTTATAGCATATTATAACCCTCAATATCGGGCACTAACAATTAAAGATTTGAATGAGCTGAAATATGAAAAAGTCCTTTTAGAATCAAATAACCCGCAGAGCGTAGAATTATTATCAAACGCAATTAATCTATCTCTTGATAATAGCAAAAAGGATCCACAAACTAGTCTAGCTTTGTTGTATCACTTTAAAAATTTACTCAGGGACAATTTTTCTGACAAAGAGAGCACAGGAATACACAATTTTTTTAACCAAATTGAGTCTAATATATCATTAAATTATAGAAATACATATCCTTCCTGCACTATAAAACACGATAATTATTTTAAAAATATATTATTTTTTATTCTAAATATTTTTATAGGTATTTCCTTGTTTAATGAATTAAAAACTAAAAGTCAAGTTCACTTTTTAATACTAATTATTGTTTTAAATTGTCTTTTCTTGTCCATTGTTGGTTTTTATCAAAAGATTAATCATCAATGGACTGAAGATTATGTTGAGATATTAGGCCTTTGGGATGCTCCTGAGCCTAGGTACTATTTCTCTACATTCACCTACAAGAATCACTGGTCCGCATATGCCGTTATGTGTGTTTATTGCTTATTCTATCTCATTAATGCAAATATTACTGAAGCTCGAAAGATGAATCAAAATATTTTTAAATCAAAATATTTATTCTTGCTTATAATGAGTACAATAATAATATCTTTTTCTGTCCTATATTCTGGATCAAGGTCAGGGTCTTTAATAATTTTATTATCAATAGTATTTTATTTATTAAAATCAATTCGTGATGGTATTTTTATAAAATATATAAAAATGAAGTATTTAGGTTTATTATTTATACCACTTATTTCACTCTTAATGTTTGCGTTTTTTAAGGATCAAAAGTGGGTCGAAATGCAAAAAAACACTTCTTCTCAGTGGAAAAACATTAGCGAAGGTAAATTCCCCCTAAGGCTACATTTTTGGAATGATTCCATAGAAGCAATCAGGTCTCAACCATTTTGGGGATATGGATATAACTCATTTGCATCGATTTATCCAAAGTTTCAATGCTCTGAAGTAAGAACAGAAAGAAACTTAGGTTTAGAAAATGCACACAAAGCCTATGTTCCGCTAGTTGCTCATGCCCATAATGA
>JAYPBG010000449.1:429-2626 GCA_038124075.1 Gammaproteobacteria bacterium | reverse complement strand
ACACAAGAAGGCGGCGTGAATTTGAGCAATCTATTTCGCGCCAGCGACTAAATACTATAATGCTATTTTTCTCTATTTGGAAGGTTTTTTATAAAGGATATTTTTAATATTCTGGTGATGGATGTTAAAGAATATTAAAACGCATATCGCTGGGGTCGATGGCCGCGAGCAGAGCTTGCTTAAATTCGGCATAGGTTTGGTTATCGATCTCTTCCATGGGAGCCCCCGTTGCCACGCGCTCTAAATGTTTTGATAAGAGTGAGGTGGGTACATCGAGTTGGTTGATGCAAGTGCGTCCAACAAAGCCGTCTATCTGTTTGGGTGCAAGCAAAATTTTCAAATTATTTCTGGTAACAGAGGTGCCAGTTACAAACTGAGTTAGATGGTGCAGATCCATTTCGCTCGTACTTAAATCGTCGATGAAACGTTCCATAAAGTGATAGCTGGCCAACAAGTGGGTATCAGGCGCTGAGTCACTCTCTTTGCTTATTATACTCTGTTTCAGGTTAAGTTTGAGTGTGTCTCGGATATTGGTTTGATTAAAGAGTAAGTAGTGGGTGAAATCAGAGACCTCTACTAAGCAATTGGTTTGAAATAGCTCTTTGTGGATAAAGCCTAGGGTTAATGCAAATACCGATTTGAAGTTTTTACAGTGGATTAAAGCCTCTTGTGTCAGCTCGTTGAGGGTTGTGGACACATTAAGCTGTTCTAATGCTTCGAGTGTCTTCTCTCGAGTGAGTCGTGGTTGTGAGGTTTGAGGTTTGCCCGAAATTTTTTCCTCTATTTTGAGACTGGCCTCTTGTGGGTTATCGAGTTGGAGCCATGCTTGTAGGGCTTGCGTCATGCTCTGCTCATCGTTTTCGAGTATACATGCGGCCTTGAGCACAACGTTAGGGAATTGCTCAGTCAGCAGGGCGATGTTGTTATCCAATATGTTAGGAAGTTGATCAAGATTGCTTCCAGGCCTAATATATCCGGGCATTTGAGAGATAGGGGTGAGCATGGTCGCTAAGAAGTTGATGCAGCGCCAGGTTGGTTTGGAGAGCGGCAGCCCAGTGGGGATATCCTCTAATAACATGACGGACCAGATGCAGCCTAAATGATAGAGGCGCATGAGCTGGTGGGTACTTAACTTGGCGGCGGGTTTATGCCCATGTACACTAATTTCCCATAGGGAGGGATCTTCTGCTATCGCATGGTGGGTAAGGGTGTAGGCCTCTCGCGTTAATCCACCCTCGTCTTGACCGCTTTCGTTTTCAAATTTTATTTGAAACGTTAGGGAGCCTGTGGAGAGTAAAGTGCCCATAAGCGAATTAACCATGTTATTCCGTGCAACCTCTATTGTATATTGATTAGAGCGGGCTTTTTGGTTTTTTAAAGCATGGCAGATGATGAGCGGGTATAAAGAGGTCTGAATGATGTCATTTAACCCATCGTGTGTGACCTTGTTACGAGCTGTCAGTGCATAATAGTGGTTACGGTAATTCGTCTGAAAAAAATCAACGGTTTCGTCGGTGATCGGCTGTTGCACGTGGTAGGGCTCTGATAGAAGTGCTGTTATGACCGGTAAATAGTAAAAGAACTGTGTAGATTGTTCTTCCATTTGTAAGTGGTATAGAGGCTCTATCAGAGAAATTATCAGGCATACGGTTTTTTGTTCATCGGTCAACTGGCTAAAAAGCGCTTGAAACTGGTCGAGTCTCAATTCATCAATCTGCTCAATATTGTCTCTCAGCAGCTTAATCGGGTCTCGAGCAAGATAGAAACCCATGCGCCCAAATATTAAGTGAGAGAGTGTCTGTGACGTATCTTCGATGTTGTCAATGCACAGAGGGCGAGGGCTCTTCTCAATAAAAAATTTAAAATCGACGTTGTCAATGATATTCTTGAGGTGTGTCTCCTGTTGGTGGGTTAAGTTATTAATGTCTAAAAAATAACGTACTGTATGAAAGGTAGGCGTTAGCCCCTTTTTACGACCGTGGAGAAAGTTTTTTAGTTGTTTGGCAAAACCATCCAGAGCACCTTCTGATTGGATATAGTGGTGTACGGCTATTCTCAATAGATCTAAATTATTATTGTTCTCAAAATTTATATAGTGAATGAGGGCATCAGGCTCAACTCGTCCAAACATCAAATTAAAACGGTCGAGATCCGGCTGACCCAATACGAAGTTCTTTAAATTCAATATGGGTAACCG
>JAYPBG010000449.1:0-419 GCA_038124075.1 Gammaproteobacteria bacterium | reverse complement strand
CAAACGCTATCAACCAAAGTGGACCTCAGTATGCTTTGATTTAATCGATAGGGTTCCTCGAGGGCGTTGGGCGTGTAATCGGGGTGTTGGTATTGATTCAAGAATTTGATTAAGATTGCAGCAGGTGCCAGCTTAAGGATGCGTAGAGACAGTTGTCGGTTATCGTTTAAGTCGAAGAGGTTACAATAGAGATTGAGCCGTGTTGCTAGAGGTTTAATCTCCGCTAAAATGTGTCGCTCTTGCGAATTGTCCTGATCATAGCCGTCACGCTTTTTATCTATGTGATCAATGAGATCTATGAGAGTGTCAAAAAAGCCTCGGTAAAGGCGATTTTGTAGAGATGTATAGTGATTTAAAGCGTAAACTTCTTTTTTTATTGAGCGCCTATCCGTCGGAGGTTGTTCATTGAGTAAGGTAGT
>JAYPBG010000448.1:0-2628 GCA_038124075.1 Gammaproteobacteria bacterium | reverse complement strand
AGGTTAACATTTCTCTATTTTACCCTGGTGTCTCATTTTTGGGGTCCACTATATAGTGATCAGCTCGTCGATCTTTTTGACAACGGCGCTGCTTAAGGGTTTGGAGAGGTCCAGGCCTCTGACTTCAATGCCCAGAGAGGGGCCAGCAAGGCTTAGTTCTAATTGCGCTAATTGAACATCCTCTTCTGTCGCGGATTTTAATACGGCCTTTTCACCGCATACACCATTCACATTATTTACATAATTGGCTTGATTAGGAAGAAAGTTTATTAAGCCGTCTACGTCTAAGGGGTGGTTGTGGCTGGGTGTGCGTGGGTCATGCATCGTGCTGGCAAGGCGTGATGATCGAGTGGGTAAAAGAGAAGCTTGATGATCAGCTGGGCGGGCATCAGGATTGATAGGTGATGAATCATGAGCCCTGCTGCTATTAATCGCATCGCTCTTAACGGCGTAACTGTTTATTGATAACGTTTTTTCCATAATACCCAATATCCTGTGTCAAATAATCCATTATAAGCAGTGCGCTCTGATACCAATCCCGCCTAATCCATCTACTTCAGAGCTCATTAGAATGATATTTCAACAGCATGACCTCTATTTCAAAAATGATGTTGATTAAGTAGGGATGGACAGATACTGCAGTTTAGCTTGCACAGGCTAACATAAAATAGAGCTCTGAGTAAACCAGCTGATCAGGTTCGTGTTTATAAACTTTAATTGCCCTTAATTTCCCAAAGGTACACACTTGTCTATCAACGCTCTATTATAGCGTTATCAATAACATTAAAAGACGATATGACGGATAAGCCATCGAACTGGTTACTGAGTCAGTTTAGGTGTGTAGCGTGTACACACATTAATCATGCAAAGCAGGGCAAACCGAGTGACCCATGCACGTCATGACCATAAGGAATAGGACGGGATATGAGAGATTATAAGCTATGTAAGTGGGCATGTTACTTTTCTTAAAGAAAAATTACGTGAGGTTATAAGGGAAGTTGTTAGAATCGGTAAATTAACAATCTGGACTTTCCTTTTCGAGTGACTTTTGAAGTTGGTTAAGGGTTCAGGGGCATGCTTGTTGATAGAATCTTAATAGAATAATGTAAAAGTATTTAAGAGGTAGTGGTCTGTTATGGGTTTTAACTTCGTAAAATCAATCAGTAGTCTGACGTCATCGTTTTTTTCAATGTCATCCCTTTTTCATTCAGAAAAAAGTGTTAATGACTTTAGGCGCTTGATTGATAGCCAGACCGAGTATGTGGAAAGTGGCAACGCGGTTGATGAGATTAATAATCTGAATATACGCTTGGGTCAAGCACGATCTGATAAAGAGGAGCTGGAGACACTGCTCAGCCACAACGGAGCTTTACCCTTAAGCAGAGCTGAGATCTCCGCAAAAATTGAAGAGCTGGATCAAGAGATAGAGACACTGAAAGAGGCGATGACTGAATTTGTTCAGATCTTTGATGCTGAGGGGCATATCAATTTCATCAGTTTAGCCAATAAAACCTATGACCAGCCCATTTTGGCGGAAGAAGAGTTTAGGGTTAATTTTAAAGTTACTGTTGAAACAGGCATGGATGGTGATCCTACCTTGGGAGTAGAGCAGCAGGGTGAGAGAGACCCAGAGTCAATGCCTAATCCGATCGAGACGTTAATGAAATTAGGGTATATAAAAGAGAATGAAGAGGGTGAGCTCATATCCAATCTTACCCCTTTCGAACAGCAGATTGTCTATAATCACCTAACAAATGAGTATGGTACTGAGGCTCAGATGGATGAACTGCTCTGGACCGTACCTTACCCTATCTCCGAAGACCCCTTTACACAATCAACGATTAAGGCCTATTTTCACACCACAGAAGTGGATGGTAACACCTTTGTGTATGGGTTATCGGCTGAACAGCAAGAGCAATTTACCGAAAGCTTTATGAGTCAACTGGTGGAGCAAACAAAGCGGATTTTAAACGATACATTGGATGATGCAAAAGCTCAGTGGTAGGGCTTGAACAGTCTCTACGCTATACTCTTTTGATCAGGCCAGGAGACAGAGGACAGAGGAGAGAGCTGAATGACCTGTGGAAATGACCATCACTATATGGCACAGGCCATTCAGTTAGCCGAACAAGGACGTTATACGACCGATCCAAATCCGGTTGTTGGGTGCGTTTTGGTGAGTGAGCATCGCATCATCGGCACAGGTTCGCACCAATGTGCGGGTGAGCCCCATGCTGAAATCAATGCACTGTCGGATGCGTACTCGAAAGGGCATGACCCTAAAGGTGCAACGGCCTATGTTACACTGGAGCCCTGTTCGCATTATGGCAAAACGCCGCCGTGTGCTGAAGCTTTAGTCGAGGCCGCTGTGGGACGTGTTGTGATGGGTATGCAGGACCCCAATCCTCTGGTTGCGGGCAGAGGCGTTAAACATTTGCGCCGTGCAGGGATTGAGGTGGCTGGGCCGCTGTTGGAAGAAGAGGCGCGTGCATTAAACCCTGGATTTATAAAGCGGATGCAGAGCGGCCGGCCTTGGGTGCGGTGTAAGATGGCGATGAGCCTGGATGGTCGTACAGCGATGGCGTCGGGTGAGAGCAAATGGATTACCGGTCCCGCAGCACGCAGAGA
>JAYPBG010000447.1:0-2631 GCA_038124075.1 Gammaproteobacteria bacterium | reverse complement strand
ACGCCTTAACAAAGGCTTTCACCAGCTGATCTGAATTATTGACAACAGCAAACTGCCCATCCGTACTCAGCGCCAAATGTTTCATTAAATCTATATCTGCGCTCTTGGATAACGCGATCGTATGAATTCTCACATTCGCACGCTTTAACCGGGGCAAGATCTTCTCCAAGATCTCTCTGCGCGCTTTTTCATTCGCACCCTCTTCTTTCGATACATCCACCATACCGTCCGTGAGCAAAATCATACTGCGCTGCTTTTTACTGTCTGGGTGCGTCCAACCTGAACTGGCTTTACCCATCGCAAGACCGATATTGGTCCACAAAGCAACAGAGCTGATTTTGTCCGCTTGCGGTTTTGCAGTCGATTTCCATTGAGCATCGACCTGCCCTAAGGGCACCAACATATTGGCATACTTACCAAATGTCCAAACCCCTGCGTGCGTACCACTGGGCAATAGCTCAGAGAGTAATTTTAGAGCGGGACGGCGTAAATTTTTTGGATCATTCTTTTTCATGCTGCCTGAGATATCAATCAATACCCGAACATCATATTGAGTTTCAGACACTGCGACAGGAGAGCTTAATGCAAGGGGCACGAGCAGAACATAAAGCAGCACAAGCCGCCGCGATAGAAACGCTGTAAATAATTGAGGCCCCTTGTGCAGCACGTTCAGTTTTAATCTGCTCAAGAGAGAGCTGAGTCGCTCAGCCATATTTTTTTTGCTCATTCCCTATGGTTACCATGCCATGCATTTTTCTCTAAACATACAACACCTTAAGTGTAGCTCATGTTAACGCATCATGGATTAAGCGATAGATTAAGCGATAAAAATAGACGATGAGAGTAGATCACGAGGCCCATAAGAAGCCTAAAAGATGGCGCATAGCCGTATAGCCAGATAGATAAGATAATTCGAAGTAGGTAGAAGCTACAAACGGGGGACTGTTGGCTCTTTTCGCTGGCCATTAGATTGCGTCGACGAGCGTTTTTTACCCTTTAACTGTTTAGCCACTTCTTTTTTAATGAACTACCACCACTAAGCTACGCTTAGATGAGTGGTTTCGGGTTGTTACACCCAGGGCCGGTTCCCGGCTCCAAACCCAGTGCCCACACCAAGCTGTTATAAGCGCCTACTGCATCCGCATTGTTCTCATAACCGCATTCTGTACAGCAAAACTCGGCTTGACTTGGCCGATTCTTCTTACTGACATGGTCGCATTTCGGGCAGCGCTGCGACGGCTTTAGCTTGGTCGTGGGTGTCTCTACAAATTCGCCACCAGTCTCTTCCACTTTGTAGCGTATCATTCCCATGAGCATCGCTGGGGCTGTATCCAGAATCTCTCGGTTGAGACCCGATTTGGCCTTAACATTCTTGCCAGGCTTTTCGGGGGTCCCCTTCGCAGATCGGCTCATGTTTTTAATCTTGAGTTTTTCCATCGCCACCAGTGCATACTGATCGGATATGCTGGCTGATAACTTGTGATGATGATCTTTTCTCTGATTGGCCTCTTTTCGCTTAAACGTCGTCAACCACTTACACGCTTTGCGCCAACTGTTCGAACCTCGTTTCTTCCGACTGAGGGTTTGCTGTATCTCTGCCAGCTTAGCTTTACCGCTCTGATAATAACGCGGATTCGGCACATGTGTTCGCTTATCAAGCGATTCGGTCATCGTCGCTAGGTGGGCTATTCCCCAATCAATGCCGCAGGCTTTACGCGCCGTCGCTTTTCGTTCTGGTTCGCATTCGATTGTCACCGATAACCACCATGTACCATGCCTATGCATCACTTGTGAGGTCTTAAGCTCACCCCGGTGCTTTGCTTTACCTTTCGATGATACTTTGCCAATACCCTTGAGTGTGAAGGTCGCTTTATTTTTCTTTGGATGGGGGGTCAGTGACCAGGACTTACTGGATGGTAGTTCGAAGCTTGGAAAGCGATTCAGAGATTTAAATCTTGGAAAGCCTGGCGTCTCGCCTTTTTTAACCCTGCGGTAAAACGCTTTGAAAGCCTTGTCCAGTCGGCGCAGGGTCATGCGCTCTGACGTGCACGGCAGCAGCCGATACGCTTCATCTTCCTCTCGAATCTGGGTTAAGCTGGCTTGCTGATCATTATAAGCAATGCATTGGCCCGTTTTCCGATAGCAGGCAATGCGTTCTTCTAAAGCGGCATTATAGAGCTGTTGGTGCAAGCGCAACATACCAAGCAGCCCTTCTTGTTGGGCTTTGTTGGGGTACAGTTTAAACGTATATTTGCGCTTCTCCATAGTCCGCCATTATAATTGGTTCACATGAAAGATACTAGATGAATACCTTAAACCATTGCATATACAAGATTAGCACCACTTGATATCGTTAAGGCAGTATATCCAAAATCAAAAAGGTGCCTGACTCCCACCAATACTTAAAACGACGTAATATGTATTGGAAGGAGAGTGCGGCGCTTGTTTATTTAACGCTACGCTTATGGTTCATTTT
Organism: Gammaproteobacteria bacterium; assembly: GCA_038124075.1. GTDB lineage: Bacteria > Pseudomonadota > Gammaproteobacteria > Pseudomonadales > JAYPBG01 > JAYPBG01. The sequence continues at coordinate 155 of JAYPBG010000447.1, read as the reverse complement.
TAATGCTTTTTTCATCTCCTGCTCAGCAATGTCTTCACTCTCTTCTCGATCGCGACGACCGCCCAGCCACCCCTCAAAAAGAGGGGCAGGTTCACCTAGATATTTACGCAATAAGAAAAATAGAATCAGCAACGCCCCTGAGGCTACACCTGCAT
>JAYPBG010000446.1:0-2659 GCA_038124075.1 Gammaproteobacteria bacterium | reverse complement strand
TAGTTGTATAGTCGCTTGATTAGCTCTTTTAATAATATGGTTAGATTCGAAAGTACACTTAGCTTAACTAGGCTCTCTCATGCACAACGCTCAATGAGCTCTTGGTGTTGACAAAAGTTCCGGATCGTATTTGGGACAGTCTCTCTAGTATCTGCGACGAGTATGCTATAAAAGAGTTTGCTGCTGTTGAACTGCTGCTTCGATTGCCCGAAAGTGAATGGCGAGACTTTGGCGATAATTATAAGGCGCTGGCCGAATTGAGTGGCCATAAACGGGTGGACTACCTGATAGAAACGGTCCAGTTGCCTTTGGCAGAGCGCCGTGAGTTTGTACTACTGCATGATAAGCTTGTTGATCTCGGGCACCCACTGACAAGACAAGTTGCACAGTTGCCTCAGGACCAGAGGTGCAGCGTGGAGTTTTTATGTGATCTTTTTGACTCTGTTGATGAGGTTGACACACTTGATTATTACCGCAAGGAGGAGCGCGAGACGCTCGGTCGTGAAGTTTTTGATTTTTGGCCGAAACTTGTGAAGGACTCACTACCCCTCTACATTGAACCCATTCTCTATGCTAAACGCAACGGCATCATGCTTAATTCGCGACAGGAACGTACGAGACGATCTGTCCTAGAAGTGCTTGTGAATTCTGGTGTACCACCGAAAGAGTTTCCAGACTATATTGAAGCGGCGCAAAGTCTCAAATTAAACAGCTTTGATGCGTTAAAGGAGCTCTTTAAACGTCCAATCGATGAGCTGAAACCGTTTGTTGTGGAGGCTAAAAAACTGGATGCACGTCACGCCGATGTGCTTCGCCTACTTAATACGTTGCCGCTGAACTCTAAAGGCAAAGGTAATAAACCTGTACCCAATCCTCTTCAGCACTATGTCGATCAGGTATCGCGTCTAAACGGCTCGATGCGCAAGCACTGTGAAGCATTAGAGGTAATGAGGGAGGTACCTTTGGAAAAATTAGCTCAATTCGTTGAGTGTGTGAACGTTGCCGACGTTGCTGACATTTCCTTTTTTACAACATTGAGGCGTCTTCCCGATTGCCAATGGCAAGATTATGCGAAGGCCTGTCACCAATTGGGTGATGTTGCGTCCCATGCCACATTGGTGGGGCGCTATGCCAGAGAGTCGCTTGTCAGCGTTTCACCAAACGATAGGGTAGCAGTGGCAGGGGTACTGAATGATTTCATGGTAGGTCGTCGGGTTTTTTACTACGACAGTTGGGGTTACAAACGACATATAGATGGGGTGATTGATGCGTGTGAGAGGGCCGATCCCACTGAGCGCCAAACGCTTGCACAACTGACAAGCGAGACTGAACAAGGTTTTGGAGGCTCAACCGAGTGCGGCGTTAAAGTATCCCTGTATCAACTGTTGGTCTCTCAGAAGGTGACCCTCGAAGAGAAGAGGCGTGTGCTGGGTGAGGCGAAACGTATGCTTTGCCGAGAAGATCTTTCTTCACCAGGTTTGGACCAGACCGCGATCAATGTATTGAAGACCTTGTTTTCCATTAATGCCCGTCAATTGGACGTGATTGTCAGTCAGGCGCTGCGGCTGACTGACAATCATCCGTACCCTGAGAGTGATAAATTTATTAAGATTTTGGCGGAGATCAAGTTCGCGGATCTCGAACAATGTGTCACAGATGCGCTCCTCGTGGGTATCAATAATCACCGCGATTTGGCACGTCTAGCGCAAATTAAAAGCCGTTCGCGCAGCGAGCTTATCGAATTAGCAAGCAGGGTAGAGCGGTGGTCAGATAACAATAACAACGTATCGGTGTTGTTAATCCTAGAGAAGGTTAAACGAAATGATCGCAACGGTGTGATTCTGTTAGCTAATGAACTGCTTAATGTTTTTCCTAGGTTGTCGGCGCCTGCTGTGATGGATGGGCTGTCTAAGTTATCGAGATGTGAGCGACAGGATATTGTGAATATGGTGTCGGATTTTCCGCCAAATAGAATGACGGATGGGATGCTAGAAAGCATCGTCAATACTCCGCCATCTGCACGCATGCGGCATGTCAATGCACTTATGGCGCAACCTGGTGGCTGTAGAGTGGACAGAGAGAATGTTATGCGCACTGGCCGTCAGGATAAAACGAAGGCGTCGTTTCGTAGTCTATTGAGAAATCATCCTGCGCCTTCCTGGCCTGTGGCGAAAAAGGCTCTGGAAGAGATCAAAAAAGAGATCATTTCGAGAGGGGCCGGTTTAGGTGGGCATGAAGCGGATGATTTAGGTTTGAGCAAATCGATCTATAAGCAAGCCGAAGAGACGCTCTGTCGTTCGCGCAAAGCAACGGATTACAGTCAACCGCTTTTGAGAAACCCCGACTACTCGAGTGGTTTTCCTAAATTGGGGCAGATGGCTGTGTTAGTTTCGGACTTGGTCGATCGCTACAACAAACCCGGTTTAACTGAAGAGGAAGTAGATTTAGAAAGAAAAAATATGAGGAGCTCATTTTTCAGGGCTTTGGCTGAGTGTATAGAAGACGATGGACATCGCGTTTGCAACGTAGGCATAAGCCAGCGGCTACTCTCGGTGCTTCAGGGTTACTACCCTGAAATTAAGATTGATGAGATTGAGATTGATGAAATGGGGGGTATGCCAAGAACGCCTATTAGCACGTTTATGACACAGGTCTGTAA
>JAYPBG010000445.1:0-2663 GCA_038124075.1 Gammaproteobacteria bacterium | reverse complement strand
TGACGCCTTCAGCGGTCTCAACCAGCCCTTTAGACGCGTCTATATCTTTAAGAGCGAGGGGGGGCATATAGGGGGGTTGTTCACTCTGTTCAGTGAGGTTGAGGGGGCAGCCTTCAGATGAGGAAAAGTTGAGGTTCCAATGCTCTGCCGGCTGAATCGGGTCAGCATTGTCGTCGTCGTTGCCGAGGCCGTGGAATATGATTTGACCGTTGGCTTTCTCTAGCGCTTTTAGCGTGCTCATCTGACGGTTGGCCTTGTTACACTGCTCAATAGCCTGTTGCGTTGTCACTTCATGAATGGTTGCTTGAAGCCACTGCAGCGTACAGTCAGGGCCAGATTCGGCGTTTGCTTCATGAGCACTCGATGCCATTTGAGAGTGCCAGTGGTGCAGAGCATGTTGCTGTTCACTGACAGGCCCAAAGATGTTAGCAAGCCCATCATTAGAGGAGAGGTAGGGGCGCAGCTCGTAGATGCGGGGCAGTGCCTCAGCAAGTGACTGTGTACCTAAGGCAGCGTGGAGCTTTTGAAGTGTGTGGCAGGCAGTAAGGCGTTTACTGATCGCATCAATATCGTTTAGCAGTACCTCTTGTTCAGCTTTACTGAGCGGTTTGGTAAGCAGGGTCGATAGGCTTCTTTTGGTCGGAATCGAGTAAGTGACCTCTTTTTTTAAGAAGTCTAAATAGAGGTGAAGATCTTTTATCTCTTTCAGTGAGAGCTCATTAGACTCTTCTTGCATAAATTGCTCGAGTGGTGTTATTCCTTCCAGGATAGCGCTGGGAAAATCGCTGTAGCTGTAGAGGAGCCCCTTAAAAGATGGGTTGTTTAATGTGTTTAAAAGGCGTGTGACGGCTCCAGTGTTCGACGTGTCACCGGTGGGGCTGAATCCGCCGTCTGAATCGAGTCTATGCAGCAGCGCCTTGAGTTGGGCAGAGGGTGATTTGGCTTCGAAAGATTCTGGCGATGCTTGAGCTATCAACCTGATCTCAGGTAGGAGTGCCGTAAAGTCTGAAAACTTGTTCCAGTCTTGAAAGTAAGGGCTGTTAAAGGTGGGGCAGCGTGCCTGCTGGATTTGAGAGAGCGCTTGGTCGGCCTTCTCTGCTTTTTCAAGCTGGTTGCGCATGACCTTCTGAAAGTTTGATACAATCAGCTGCTGGTGTGCAGTAGGTGCGGTTTCAAGTGATTTGATCGTGACAACGTGAGCTAAGCGCCCTTTAAGTGTAGCGATGGCTTGAGCCATTTCGGGAGGGGCTATGGGCGACTGTTCTGCATCATGGGATGCGCTTGGGTGTGTGATATTTGAGGCATTTCTGTACTGCTGAATAAGTGACTCGATGTGGTTGAGGGCCTCTTCAGTACGGCCTTCTGCTGCGAGCTCCCCTTTTAGTGTTTTGACGGTTTCGAGTAAGTGATCGCACGTCTCTTTCAGCTCTGCGTAGGTCTGTGTATTAGGTTCGGAGTGTGGCGGCTCTAGAAGAAGCTCATTAAGCGCTTTGATCTCATCGGATAGAGGTGGGCTCCATACGAGGCTGGATAGGCTGCTCCAAAGGGTGTTGCTTTTGTTGTCAGTGGAGGGTGCCCTCATATCGTCGGGTATCGGTATAGAAAAATAGCTGAAGATTGGGTTTGCTACATAATGCTGGAGCGCAGAATAAGCTTTGCTGAGTAGGGTAGTGGAAGCCTGTTCTACTTGCTTTGTCTGCTCTGTTTGAGGGCTTGCTGGAAGGAGGGGGCGGGTAGAGGCATTGATTTGTTGAGTGGACTGCATAGATATCATCTCCATTTGTTATCTTCGTATTGCTTAATTTTTAGCCTTATCCTTATAGTGGTGGTTGGGCTATGTTGCAATGCAATAGGGTCGTAGGTCATTTTAGGTGGAGAGTTTAATCAAGAATAGTATTAATATGCAATCTATTTTTCAAGGTAGGGTAGTAGCACGAGAGTGTGGGTAGAGGGTAGGAGGAGAGGGTAGGACACCCATAAATAATCGTCCTACGTGTAGAGGGTAGGACACCCATAAATAATTGTCCTACGAGAATTTTATGGGTGTCCTATTATATTTTTTCTATTATATTTTTATATTCTTTATATTTTAAATTTCTAAAGAAGAAGATAAAATATGCAATTTACATAGATTCCTACATAGATTACTACTGAAGGGGGCAGGTGGACATGTTTGAAACGTTTAGACAGTCTGCTCATCAGGCCTTAATTGACCCGGTGGAATAGGGGAGGGATGCGTGTTTGAATAAGGGGAAGAAGGTATGAGGCTCTACGAAAACGCCTGTAAGCCTCCCTTCACCCACTTTTTATCGGCCGTTTGTTTATGACGAGCCATCGATGCTTTATTGCCTGAAACCACTGAAAACATGCTGCCATATTTTTTGATGGATGTCGCCCATCGATCTGCCTGAATGCCTAGCCGATCAAGCAGTGGTGGAGTGTCTTCGCTGATGAAGCCTTTTTTATCACATCTTATCACCCGTCCAGTCTCCTCAACCAACTGAAAATAGTCCTCAAATGAAAATGGAATGCAAGGTTCTTGATGTGATTGAGCTGCACCCTCAAAGTTTAACAGAGGTGCTTTAGGTAGATCAGCGTTTGGAAAATACGTAGCATTTTTCTTTTGGGATAGTTTGCTCAGAGCAGCGCTCTGCTTGTTTAAG
>JAYPBG010000444.1:0-2670 GCA_038124075.1 Gammaproteobacteria bacterium | reverse complement strand
TTAACTTCTGTGGAAGAAATGAAGCCAGTTGTGCTATATGTAGGTAGATTGGTTGCTCATAAAAAAGTAGAAGTTTTGATCGATGCTTTCAAAAGTTTTCAATTAAAATATCAACAATCCTGTTTGAGGATACTTGGAGGTGGAGTTGAGGAATATAGGCTCTCTCGGCTAGTAGATGAGTTTGGACTATCAGAAAAAGTATCATTTTGTGGTGATTTGAGTAGAGTAGAAGTTCTCGAGGAAATGACAAAGGCAGATATTCTAGTGCTTCCTTCGCTTTGGGAAAGCCTGTCTCACGTTGCGATTGAGGCTATTGCCCAAGGTGTTCCGGTGGTGGCATCGGATATACCAGGATTGAATGAGGTACTTCAGGATGGCCATTGTGCTTTGTTAGTTAATCCAGGTGATCCCGTCAAGCTGTGCAAGGCAATGATGAATATTTGTTGTGATCCGGATTTGTCAGAGACTCTTGTTAAAAATGGTAAGGAAAAGGCTAAAAGTATGTTTAGCTGGGATAGCAATTTGCCCAGATTGGAAACAGTTTTAAACGCCTCTCAAGTTATAAGTGTTCGTCTAGTCGAAAATTAGTCATTGCTCATTAATGTGTTTTAAAAAGGGAGTGTTATGTATCATAAAAAAATTAGTGGGAAAAGTGTAATGTTTTTTCTGCCGCACCTTGGTGGAGGTGGTGCTGAAATGAATGTTGTTAGAGTGTCTGAGGCTTTGCCAAAATACGGCTTTGTTGCTTCTTTTGCTGTTGGACGTGGAGGCGGTGCTTACGAAAAGCTTCTCGAAAAAAATATTAAAATAAATTATCTAAATACTGGTAATATTCGCTCTAGTAGACTTAGGCTAATCCGTGCGATAAAGCCCCTGCGAGAGCTGGTAGTGAAAAACCAGCCTGATGTGGTATGTTCAGTTATGGATCAACCGTCGATTGCAGCTATATTGGCCTGTAAGACAAAGGGTGTCAAAACAAAGCTTGTTTTAAATGTACAGGTTTCCCCGTATGAGGAATACATAAAAAGGGGAGGCATATCTTCCAAGGTTCAATTCGCTTTAGTTAAACGGCTTTATCCTAAGGCAGATCATATATTAGCTTTATCTAAGGGGGTTGCCGAGGAAATTGGAGATTTGGTTCCCGAAGTTAAAAGCCGAATTTCGGTGGTTAATAATGCAACCTTCGCACGAGCAAGGAGTTCCGATTGCCAGCTGGGATGTGGGGGTGAAATTAATATATTGGCTTGTGGTAGGTTGGTAGAGCAGAAGGGGTATTTTTACTTGTTAGAGGCGCTGAGAAAGGTTTTACAGAGCCATGCTAACGTTATACTCTGGATATTGGGTGATGGACCGCAACGGAAACGTTTGGAGCAGCGGTGTAGGGATTTGAAGATATCATCTCACGTAAAATTTATGGGGTTTGTGGATAATCCAAGTGAGTATATGGAAGCAGCAGATATTTTTGCATTATCATCATTATGGGAGGGTTTTGGGAATGTTATCGTTGAAGCGATGAGTGTAGGTACACCGGTCGTTGCATTTGACTGCCCGCATGGCCCAGGTGAAATTATAACAAATAATAAGGATGGTCTACTTGTAGAAAAGTGTAATACTGATGAGCTTGCAAACAGTATTTTAACACTTATTGAAAATAAGAAATTAAGGTTGAATCTAGCAGAGCAAGGAAAAAGTAGATCGAAGGATTTCTTGCCAGAGAGGATAGCAAAGGGATACGGGGAGCTTTTTCGTCAGGTAATATCGTGAGTTAAGGGTCTATTTAGAGGAAGCCAATAATGTGTGGTATTGTCGGAGCATGGACAAATATAGAACGGCTTGATCGTCAAGCTATAGAGTTAATGATAAAAGGGGTGGAAGGTCGGGGGCCGGATAGCCAGGGAAGTTGGGTTTCGAAAGATGATAACATAGTTTTTGGACATGCTAGGCTAGCTATATTGGACCTGTCTTCAGCAGGGCAGCAGCCAATGACGTCTAAGTGCGGACGGTACACTATTGTATATAATGGGGAAATCTACAATCATCTAGAACTGAGATGTGATCATTTTAAGGGAAAAAATATAAAGTGGAGAGGCAGTTCGGATACTGAAACTTTGATTGAACTTATTTCTCTTTTGGGTTTGGCTTCTGCGCTTCGAGAACTGAATGGTATGTTTGCATTTGGTTTGTGGGATAATGAAAAAAAACAGCTTACCCTTGCTAGGGATCGTGTTGGTGAAAAGCCTTTGTATTACGGTATAAACTCCGGTGTTTTTCTTTTTAGTTCAGAGTTGAAAGGAATTACCGCTTTTTCGAAATGGAAAGGTAAGATATGTAAAAATGCCCTGAGTGCTTACATGTATTATAGAAATGTACCAGCCCCTCTGAGTATCTATGAAGGAATTTTTAAATTGCTTCCCGGGCACTACGTTAGTGTGGGGGGTAATGGTAGTGTGGTTTTTGATCCCGTTAATTTTTGGAATATGAAGAATATTATTATTGAATCTAAGGAGGTGCGGTATGTAAATGAAGATGAATACGTAGAGGATTTAAATAATCTTCTTCTAGATTCGGTTGAAAAAAGACTGATGTCCGATGTTACTGTTGGTGCCTTGCTCTCAGGTGGGGTTGATTCGAGTACGGTTGTGTCTCTTATGAGTGAGGTCTCTTCTAGGA
>JAYPBG010000443.1:0-2672 GCA_038124075.1 Gammaproteobacteria bacterium | reverse complement strand
ATTAAGCGGTTATGATTCGGTTTTCCTTCATAAAAACCAAGCTTTTCCAATTCAAACATTGGCGTTTTATTCATTAATTTCGAAAACACCCCTCTTTCAAATTGACCATCAACCTGAACTCTTTTTAAGACGTCACTTTGCAATGTTGTTCTTCTAAAAAAAGACTTTCTTCCAGATGAAATCAGTCTATTAAGAGGTTTTTTCTTTCTATAAGCCTCTAAAGCGAGAGAGAGCCTTTTACAGTAGGCAAGCTTATCAGTCGCTTGATCAAATTTCTCCTCAAGCGTACCACTCTCTAAATCCACCTCAGAGAGCCCTTTGGATGAATATTCATTAACACAATAACCACCAGGATTGAGATGAAACTCTGGAATAGGCAAACGATCGCCGGCTTTTTTAAATAGATTACGAAGCCTCCGCCCAAAATGCTGTGTGGACCTTCCTACGGCTTGCACTGCATTACCATTGTGTATATGATCGTGTGAATGGCCTGTAAACTTCCCTTTTTTATTAACCGCATGGATCCTCAAGCAGGCAAAACCTATCGTTGAAAGGGCGGAAGGTATTAAAACTCCAAAACCGATAGGGGCAGCAGGCGTAAAACCAAGCGCAGTACCTGTAATCATACCCGCCTCACTTATCGCCAACCCCGAACCATAAACCACCTTTTCACGATTAATGTAGTTTTTTTGCCGATCAATATTATCCTGGATAGCATCGTGAAATCGCTCTGAAATCGCCTCCTTATGATCAAGAGAAAATTGATACATAACCTTCTTTTCAAAAGATTTAATCTCTTTTTCCACCTGACCTTGAGAGTACTTCATCAAACTGTAGGCCACCATAGCAACCTGTGCAGGGATAAATATCGAAGCAGTAACCGTTTCGCCAATGCTTGCACCGAGCTCCAATGCTTTAATATTTGGGGTTAAAGAGTGCGTTACTTCCATTGCGGACGTTGCCATGGCTGAGGTCATACCAAGAAACATCCCACTCATCGCATAAACACCCAAGGGCGCGGCATCATACCCAATCTTAGCCGCTTTTTCGTGATACAAAAGATCTGAAAATTCAGCCAAACGTTTTACTTTGGTTTCAAAGGTTTTCGGAGCATCACGTTGATGCTTCTTGAGGGTTTCAATAAAATGTTTTACTGCAGTGGCACCTTTTTCAAATATATCGGCGTCCATCTTAAGATCGAACTCCTCTATTATCTCTTCGATCAGCCGCTGTTTTGCACGTTTCGCTTCATCAATGGCAGCATACGCCTCTTCATACTCTGTCGCCATTCCTCTTATACCAAGATAGACCGCTGGCGTCAGTACGGTAAAAAATGCTAGGGTCGCAATATGCTGACCAACACCGGGTAACGTCTGCCCAAGCGCACTCCCTAGTTCATCCCACCCATCGGTTCCTTGAATAAATTTCCCGAGTCTACCTAAACCTGAGTCACCTACGCCATGAGTCGTACGCATTGAAAGATGATCATCTGTGGCTTTAGAGACAGGACTGGTGCTCGGTTTAATCCACCTTACGAGCGATTCAAAAAAAGCCCATGCTGATTTTTTTTCCACTTCAGGCAAAGCAGCACCTGAAGAGCCTGCATCGGTCATACTTTTATCTGAACTTAATACCTCACCCATCTCTATACCCGTTCTACCTATTACGCGATATCAACCTAATCTTGCTCAACCTAATCTTGGCATCCCACCACATTGCTACATTGCCTTCATATTGTACTCCATACCTAAAAATTGAGCGTAAAGACGCCAATAATACCCATTAAAGCGATACGATACAACATATCATTATGGGCTTGATCGAAATTGATCAACCAAGCAAACACTACGCCCCCATAACCACTCGATCAGTTTTTTATAAGGAGCAAACCCCATTGACTGTATTACCCCTCCCTATCCGTTAACACCTAAGATTGATCAGCAATTTAACGAAGACATGAGCCGCTTTTTAGCTAAGGACCAGGCAGACATTTAATCATCTAATAAAACCGCACCTGCCGGCTTGCTAAATATAGTTTTTCTCTAAATTTATTTTTACTTATAGTTTCTTTAAATCAACCTGCAAGTAGAAACTTAAAAATATCATCAATAGAAATATCATCAATAGGAACAGGCTGTCCAATTTGATAACCTTGTGCGTAATCCACCTCTATATCACGTAACTTAGAGATGATATCAGCATCTTCCACATACTCTGCAACGGCCTTAATACCCAATGTATGGCCAATTTCATGCATCGATTTCACCATGGCCGCATCAATATTATTCACCACCATGCTTCTAACAAATTGACCAGCTGACATAGCGCAGGTGAGAAAAAAAACAATAAAAAGAGAAAAAAGCCAATAGCCACCACTGCAACTGGAATGCACGCTCACCTCCAAAACATAAACGATTTGAGAACCACCCCTCCCTGAAGGAAGAGTCTATAGCAGCTTGAGCTCACCAAGACATGATGAACAGAGTAAAAACGAGATAACATTAACAGTTTTATAAGCTCTATTTATACCTCTCTCTTCTCAGACAAAACCAGAAAAAAAGAAAAAAAGGGGACCTATACAACTAACAGAATATAAAATCAAGACACAATATGTAGCATGTAGCATGTAGCATGTAGCATGTAGCATGTAGCATGTAGCATGTAGCATGTAG
>JAYPBG010000442.1:0-2683 GCA_038124075.1 Gammaproteobacteria bacterium | reverse complement strand
GGTTAAAGCGATGATCAAAGCCTCCGTCGCCTTTGCTGAAGCATCAAACATGCCCCGGCCCGAATTAGCCGATGAGCTTGAATTCACAGACCCACCCAACACCGATTACAATAAGCGAGCCGTGCCGGATCATCTAAAAGGCATTACCGAGCGGACCGTCTCACCCGAGAAACTGAGTGCGATCAACAGCCACATGGAGGCACTCCGAGCCCAGGCCAAGGAGGGTAAAATTTCAATAGCCGATGCAGCCAACTTAGCCGTTCTAGAAGAATTTTTACGTGATCCGACAGTCACCATGCACGCCGAGGATCTACAAGCGGGCTCCTCATACAACATTCCCAAAGGCACTCAGCAGACATTGGGTAAACTGCGCGCCTCTGACCGAATCATCTCAGAAGGTCACTTTGTCGGTTTAAGCATTGGTGAAGGCATGAGTGGCTACCGCCCGGTCGTCGAAGCGATGAACACCAACTTTATGATCTACGCTGTACCTGAAATCAGCAGTGCTGCCAACACCTATGCGACCTCAGGCGGCGAATACAATGTACCGCTGACCATTTTAGGGGCAGGCGGCACGGCACCCAATCAAGCCTTAGGTGCAGAACATTCACAGCCTTTTCATGCCTACATTATGGGCGTACCTGGACTTAAAATCACCACTGCGTCAGACCCTGCTCAAGCCTATAGCATGACCAAAGCCGCGATTCGAGATAACGGCCCCGTCTTTCTGCTGTTCCCCGTCAAAAAGATGAAAGACACTCTGGGCAGCAATGAACCCGGTCACAGCGCAGCACTCAACAAAGCACGCCTGCTGCATGAAGCCGCCCCAGATATGGTCAAGCAAAGAAAAACCGCCACCGTCTTGACCTACCTTCACGGTGTACGTGAAGCACAAAAAGCCATTCCGACACTGCAAGCGCAAGGGTATGACATCGATCTAATAGAGCTCAACTCATTAAAACCGCTCGATATGGAGACCATTGGGCGCTCTTTAGAGAGAACCAACAAAGTGGTACTACTGGATGAGAGCACTCGTTCAGGCGGTGTGGGTGCAACCCTCTCAGCAGAGATCAACGAGCAATTTTTTGATCAGCTCGATGGACCCGTTAACAGGCTTGCCTTGAAAAACGCACCTGTTCCCTACGCCTCTTCTATGGAGGAGAACGTCGTACCAAGGGCGGAGGATCTAGTAGAAGGTGTGAAAAAAACGGTTGATAATAAGCTGTAGGCCGATTTTAAATAAACGCCCTTAAATAAATACCCCCCTATTAATCCACCTTTATTACGGCATAAATTACGGCATAAATAATAGGGGGGGGGGGCGAGACTGGGTACTCCATTTCAAATACTTATACTCTGTACCACTTGCCAAAGGTTACGGATTAAGCCATAATCGCCGCCTTAATCAAGGCTATAGCTTCTTGACAAGTAATGTACCTAGGCGCACGACGAGCCCAAGCCGCTGAGCGTATAGATAATACGTGATGCGGTTGGGCGAGGAAGGCAACAACGGTACAGTACTTGTCAAGCAGCTATAGGTACCCGATTCCAACTGAGGCAACACAGTTCCGATTACCATAACCAACATATTAAAAGATCCACCAGGAAATAAACCATGAATGTTAGAGACGCCAATATATGCCATACCAGTTTAACGCTAGACACTTGTTCACAACAAAAGGTAGAGCAACAGGAACAGCTATTACAAGAAGCCCCAGACGAGCAAATAGAACCTAACCATGAAAAGTTGAACGATATCTTTCCATTTGATGATTTATTATTTCATCCAAAATACAGCGCCATCATGCACCCACGCTATAGACTTCAGGGGATAGCTCTTTTTCATCAGCGTCGACCTATGAATTACACTGAAGAACCGGTAGAACTTCTAGAACATGGTACTTTTGCTCAAAGTAAGAACTATAAGCGTTACTTATATAGCCCCCAAGACAAAACCTTCGAAAAAATTGATAATTTAGGGTTTAGCCGTGAAATGTCTAATACCGAAATTACGGAATTTAAAAAAGATATCACTGAGTTCTGCAACAAGGAATCTAAAGGTTTACCTGCATTCCCCAAGGTGGTTGAGCCTGAAAAAGCAATGAACAACAATACTGTAAGGGAAAACTCTAAGACAACATTTCCTAATCTTTCAGATCTCGAAGCACTGTGCTTGTCGTTGGAGACAAACCGTATCCCTCCACGTCACTCTATAGGTTACACTGAAGAACCGGTAGAACTTCTAGGACATGGTACTTTTGCTCAAAGCAAGAACGGTAAGCGTTACTTATATCACCCCCAAAAAAAAACCTTCAAAAAAATTGATAATTTTAGGTTGACCCATGGAATGTCTAATACCGAAATTACGGAATTTAAAAAAGATATCACTAAGTTCTGCACCAACGAATCTAAAGATGTACCTGCATTCCCTAAGGTGGTTGAGCCTGAAAAAGCAATGGACAACAATACTGCAAGGGAAAATTCTAAGACAACATTTCCTGATCTTTCACCTGCCGAAGCACACTGGTTGTCGCGGGGGAGAGATCTCTTACCCTTACCGTTGGAAACAAACCGTATTCTTCAGCGTCGCTCTATGAATTACACTGAAGAACCGGTAGAACTTCTAGAACATGGTACTTTTGCTCAAAGCAAGAACGGTAAGCGTTACTTATATCACCCCCAA
>JAYPBG010000441.1:0-2688 GCA_038124075.1 Gammaproteobacteria bacterium | reverse complement strand
GTAAACGCTGTCCAAGCAGCAGGCGGCATCTGGACGCTCGATGACTTAGCACAATACCAAGTCATCGAACGACAACCTATTATTGGGCACTATCATGATGCAAAAATAATATCCGCCGCTCCCCCCTCTTCTGGTGGCATCGCCTTAGTCAGCATGTTTAATATGCTAGAAGCCTTTGAGCACCATGAGATAAGCAAAACCGACAAAACTCACCTCCTAATAGAGGTTATGCGTCGCGCCTACTTTGATCGAGCTCGCCACCTCGGTGACCCAGACTACCATAAAGTACCCACCTCCTGGCTGACCAGCCGTGATCATGCTCATACGCTTATGCAGAGCTATTCGGCGACAAGCGCTACCCCCAGTGAAGCACTCGGCCCTTTGATCACAGAAACCCCCAAAGGTGAAAACACTACACACCTTTCTGTAATGGATCAGTATGGAAACAGAGTATCTGCTACACTGAGCATCAACTTTGCGTTTGGTTCTGGTTTTACAGCCGGTAATACAGGTATTCTTCTGAACAACGAGATGGACGATTTTTCGGCTAAACCCGGCGCACCTAATGCGTATGGCCTTGTGGGGAGTGAAGCCAATGCCATTGAACCAGGCAAACGCCCTCTCTCCAGCATGACGCCCACCATGATTGAGATGCCTGACCGCATAGCGATCCTAGGCACACCCGGTGGAAGCAGAATTATCACAATGGTATTTTTAGCCAGCTTACAGGCGATTGAAGGGGCGCCCCCAACAGCGTGGGTCCGCTACCCTCGGTTTCACCACCAATACCTGCCCAATGTCATACAATTTGAACCTGACGGCCTGAGTCTTCAAACCGTTCAATCACTTGAAGAACGCGGCCACACCTTAAAGCCCATGAATAACACATATGGAAACATGCATGGCCTATTGTGGGATAGAGTGAAGGGTAAGGTATCGGCAGCAAGCGACCCCAGAGGGATCGGTGCTGCCAGAGTGCTGAAGCAAACGCCTCACTAATAACCGGCATCCTTAGCAGAACCACCCACATGCTTTCGCGTACACCCTAAGCAGCGCATAATAGTGGCGTTAAAGGGTGTTACGACCAACTTCTGACCTACTTCTTCAACATTACCACCGATGGCCGAAAACGGCAGTGTAACGATAAAACCGCCTGCTCCCAATATCGTTGCAATTCCCATCAGTGGCCTAGCTACAACTGCATCCAGCGCCATAGCCGCTGCGCTGGGTCTTTCATCCACAACGGAGGAGGCATCAGTCGCCGACGACGGTGGTGATGCCAATGCCACACTCGGCAGCAGGGAAGCAATCGAAAAAAACAGTGCAAAACAACGAATTAAAAACGATTGTCGAAAAAACTTCATTTAAGGTACTCCCCTTCATTTATTATGCCCCGCACTTAATATTAGAAAAATCATCATTTAAAAACATTTAAAAAAGCGACCCAACCTGTTTGATCGAATATTAAACTAATTTTGGCACAACTTACAAAATACGCTAGCTCTCTGACCCAACCTTATTTGGGTTAAAGGTTGACCACACGTGACACACGCCTCACCCGACCGGCCATACACTTTCAGTTGCTGAGAAAAATAACCTGGCTGGCCATCCCCACCCACGAAATCCTTCAGCGTTGTGCCCCCTTGACGAATGGCCACACTCAACACCCCCTGTATGGCATCCACAAGGGCCTCATATCGCTTCAAGGAGATACGCCCGGCTGGGCGTCTAGGGTCAATAGTTGCTTCAAACAGCGCTTCATTCGCATAGATATTGCCAACACCTACAACCACCCGGCTGTTCATAATGAAGTTTTTTACCGCCGCTTTTCGGTTTCGACTCAAGGCATAAAGGTAATTCGCATCAAAAGCATCGCCCAATGGCTCTACACCCAAACCCGATAACAGCGTATGGGCAAGCGGGTCTTTTCGAGTCCAGTGCAGGCTTCCAAAGCGCCTTGGATCACGATACCGCAAGATCAAGCCACTCTCCAGGTGCCAATCCACATGATCATGTTGTTCAAACGGCTTAGAGGGTGGGACCAAACGCAGTGATCCAGACATACCCAAGTGCCATATGGCCGTACCTGCCGTCGTTTTTATTAAAATATATTTGCCCCGCCGGCTTAGAGACAAAACCGTCTCGCCTTCAAGCTGATTGCGCAAATTACGAGGAATGGGCCAACGCAACTGGCGCTGCCGAACAGTGACTTGATCAATCCGGACATTCAACAAATAGGGTTCAATACCACGTAACGTTGTTTCAACTTCCGGCAATTCAGGCATAGGTGCCGCTCACTCACCCTCCAGTCATGCCGTGACTGGCAACTTGCCCCCACTCTAAGGCTGCAAGATACGCTTCCCAGATTTCATCAGGCCCAACCTTTAAAAGATCAATATCATCCCATTGGCCCGCCTCATAAGCAATCACAGAGTGCAGCACTTTACCAATCAGTCCTCCGCCACGCTTTAGCACAGCATCTTTCAGCTCTTGACTGAACGGCATACCTTCCATTATGTCTGTAAGCGGCAAATCCATTAGAGCATCGATCAGCGAGAAAAGCCCAGCCGTAAAGTAAACACTCGTATCATCAACATCTAGTTGCTCTGCCAGAATCTGGCACATTCGAGCCCTGATCATGGCTGATAGTAGCAGTTCATGCGGCTTACCATCATCCAAAGAGAGCGC
>JAYPBG010000440.1:1917-2725 GCA_038124075.1 Gammaproteobacteria bacterium | reverse complement strand
GCTGCACTCAGGCTCTCCTCCAAGGCTTGATCGGCACTCAAGGCCAGATCAACGGCAACACGGGTTGCACTGTTCACCTTATCCACCGACCCCGCATCGCTACCTTGGCTGGTTAAACGTGTGGGTAGATCAAGCTCTTCAGCCTCATACAGGTCAACCACCTTATTTTCTGCCCGCTGCAGTGCATCGGCCAAATCATCCCTATTCAAAAGAATGGTTTCAAAATCAGGCGCCGTGCCGCCCGCTTCGAGCGTTTTTGCCACGATCACCTCTGCAACGCCTTCAACCACCTTATCCAGCACATCGGCCGGTACAGACGCGTCATCACCAATTTGATCGTAGTGATCTCGAAGTCTATTTTCTAAAACCGCCGCAACCTTAACGACCTGTTGAGCCTTCCTAAACAGCTCGATCGCCTCCTCATTTGCAAGGCCACCGTCATCCGCCAGCTCATTGACATAATCCACATCAAGATCCGCCTCTTCAATGCCCAATGAACTTAAAAGGGCCGCACGGCCCGCCTCCGATACACTGTCCACAATCGTCGTCAAAGGCGACACCACTAGATTGTCAACCGTACCCCCCTCATCCACGGAAATGGTGCGACAGAGCCGACCATCAAAGGGCGATAAGGTCATCGTATCATACCCACCTAGGGTGCAGAGCCGTACCTCATCAAGTGCATTGGCGATCTGCAAGCAGTACTGTCGCTGTTTATCGGTTGCTTCATCTGAGCAATAATCAGTACCATCAGCGCCCGTGGTGAAGCGACCTTCGGTATCGGTCTTTGCAGAAGGCTCAAATGAGT
>JAYPBG010000440.1:0-1907 GCA_038124075.1 Gammaproteobacteria bacterium | reverse complement strand
CACCGTCGCTGTTATAGTCAAGAAAAACACGCGCCCCTGCCACCGGACCATCCAGTGCAGTACCACCGATTTGGGTATCGGCTCTATTAACAACGCCTTCATCTTGATCGGTATCACCTCCGCATGAGAGTAAACTCATACTGAGTAGGGCAGCCGTGAGTGGTGTTAACTGACATTTCATACACTGGGTCTCCGCGCTTCTTGCTCTCTTCTCTTATTCTCGTACTTTTTCTCGTACTGTTTTTCGTGCTTTTGTTTTTTGTGCTCTCGTTGTCCTTACGCTCACTTAACGTTATTCATACCTTCTCATTCATACCTTCTCATTGGTATCCTCTCATCAAAAACGCTCTTCAAATCCGAAGTTGATAGCAAAGTTCCTCGGCAGTGAATCACCATCCACTTCCGTCGAATCTAACCCGACCAAAATATCCAGGTTCGCAACACCAAACAGGGTTGTGCCAATGCTGGCACTGCTCAGCTCTTCACCGGCTAAATTGGCGCGGTATCCAAACCGTATCGTCGGGATCATCCAGCTTGATGACTGAACAGTGGTTGATAGCGTGAACAGCTGCAATAGATCGCCGACAGGGTCATTGTACTCACCCAAATCGTATGAAGCAGCCAGATACCAGTTCGGTGTAATCGCCACAGAGGCATCCAAGGTCGTCAGCGCACTCATAACATGACGCTCTTCACGGGCAATCAACCCCAAATCGGCAAACTCACTGGCAGAAAAACAGTTATCGAGAGAGCTGCCGCTGAGTGCCAGGCAATCGGTACCTACTTCACCAAAATCAAATTCTGGCTCATTAATATTGGCAAAGGTTAAACCCACCTGAAAACGTTTCGCCGCATAGATCAGACCTACATCAAGCCCAATCGCGTTTGTATCCTCCTGGTTATTATCATAATCCTCTTCAATCACATCGCTGATATCATCATTTTCGATGGTCTCAAGGGCAATAACCTGTTTACTTAAGCTCATTGAGTAGAGGTTCACTTTCGCCCCGACAATAAGATCACCATCGTATGAGCCCCCCTCTCGCACCAAATAGACAGGCCGGCTGTAACCTACCCCCAACCTAAGCTGCTCTGCACCTTTGATGTAGAGTGACGTTTTTGTTTGATAGGTTTCATCAATCAGACAAAGCAGTGATTGACACTCACCGTCAGTGCTAAATTCAGTGGTGAGAACATTACTTTTGAAGCTATAGGCCGCATCAACATCCAATGTGACCGTGCCCCCTAACATATCAGAGCGCATCACCAGAGGGAAAACAGGGATGGGCAGATCCCCCGCTCCCTTGACATAACCAGAATCGGACAAGCTCTGAAGCACTGTATTGAATCGATCCAGTGTCTCATCCGCTTCATCCAATGTGATATTGGACTCATCAAGGAGATCAACAAGCTCATCCAGCTCTTCTGCAAAATTTTCCGCTTCACCATACTCTACATAGAAACCCGCACCATTTAAGTAGCTGAATCGATAACGATTCTGTTCGCTAACGACCAAATGACCTGCTGCAGGGTTGTGAATAACAGAGCCTAAAAAGTGGCTGATGGTGGTGTTCCCCATCGTCGAGAGTGTGCCAGGTGCATAGATCGATTGCCCCGCAAATGCCGCAACGGGAGAGAGGCAGAATGCCGCCAGGATACGCTTTTTCATTATAATAACCTCATGATACAGCAGCACATTCATAACATGATGTCAACAGAGCCCCCTACTGCCAACATGCAATACATGTGCATCAATTTTTATTAACCGTTTTTATTAACAACTTTTATTAAAATATGCAGCCACTCGCCCATAGCCACTAAACCCATCATTTTGCGATACTGCCCTACATCTAACGCTAGCTCAGGCCACCGCGCTTTTCCAATGTGGCTCGCGGTAAATAGATAGG
>JAYPBG010000439.1:0-2734 GCA_038124075.1 Gammaproteobacteria bacterium | reverse complement strand
AGCAGCACGTGTCTGTACCCATTTCTGAAGTAGACGAAGATTTCTTTGTCGAAGGAAAGATGTTTGATGGCTCGTCTATCGCTGGATGGAAAGGTATCAACGAATCAGACATGATTCTTATGCCTGATGACAGCACAGCTGTTTTGGATCCATTTACTGATGAGACCACGGTAATTCTTCGTTGCGGTATCGTTGAGCCTTCAACTATGCAAGGTTATGAGCGCGACCCGCGTTCAATCGCTGAGCGTGCAGAGCAATATTTATTGTCAACAGGGCTAGGTGATACTGCGTACTTTGGTCCAGAGCCTGAATTCTTTGTATTTGATGATGTTAAGTGGGGCGCTGACATGAGCGGAGCTTTCTACAAGATCTCTTCTGAAGAAGCTGCATGGTCCTCGTCTGCCGAGCTTGCTGACGGCAATATGGGCCACCGCCCTGGTGTTAAAGGTGGTTATTTCCCTGTTCCTCCAGTTGATAGTCTTCATGATATTCGTGCCGCAATGTGTGGTGCTATGGAGCAAATGGGTCTTGATGTAGAGGTGCATCACCACGAAGTAGGTACTGCAGGTCAGTGTGAAATCGGTATCCGTTTTAACACACTAGTTAAGAAAGCTGACGAAGTACAAATTCTTAAGTACTGTGTTCACAATGTAGCCCATGCCTATGGAAAAACAGCAACCTTTATGCCTAAGCCGCTTGTGGGGGACAATGGTTCTGGTATGCACTGTCACCAATCATTCTGGAAAGATGGTGAAAACCAATTTGCTGGTGACGGCTATTCAGGTTTAAGTGAAACTGCTCTATTCTACATTGGTGGAATTATCAAGCACGCGAAAGCAATCAACGCATTCTCAAATGCCTCAACTAACTCTTATAAGCGTCTTATCCCAGGATTTGAAGCGCCAGTTATGTTGGCTTACTCAGCCCGCAACCGCTCTGCATCAATCCGTATTCCTTACGTTGCAAGCCCTAAAGGCAAGCGTATCGAAGCACGGTTCGGTGATCCAACAGCTAATCCATACCTAATGTTTGCTGCTATGCTTATGGCAGGTATCGATGGTGTTAAGAACAAAATTCATCCAGGTGATGCGGCTGATAAAGATCTTTATGATCTTCCAGCTGAAGAAGCGGCTGCAATCCCACAGGTTGCTGGCAGCTTAAGAGAAGCCCTTGAGTCATTGGACGCTGATCGTGAGTTCTTAACCGCTGGCGGTGTATTCACTGATGATATGATTGATGCATATATCGAGTTAAAAATGGAAGATGTATATAACGTTGAGCACACTACTCACCCAGTCGAGTTTGATATGTACTACAGCGTTTAATCTCCATATTCCAGCTTAAAAGCTGCACGATTAAAACCCGGCGTCTTATGACGTCGGGTTTTTTTATCTCTGAATTAAGCAATTAATATTATAATTTGCACCATAATAGTGCATACTGTAAATTGAGTTTTAATTGTTGATGCCTTTTTTCGGTAAAAACTAGGTAAGTTTGACGGTTCGTGCGCGCAATTTTATTAAAAAAATTCAAATAATTGGCTCGCAAATTGCAAGATAACAAAATGCACTGATATATCAGTTGGGAGATGCCCTAAGGTGGTTTCAAATAAAATACATCATTTTTTGATCGACAACCTTTGTACTGCTGTACTGATGCTAGATGAGGATTTAACGGTTGAATATTTGAATGCCGCTTTTGAGGCTATGCTGCAGGTCAGTAGTGCTCGGCTAAAGGGAGTTCCTGCGAGTGCCCTTTTTAGAGATGCAGACAACCTATTAAAAAGTATACAGGCAGCACTTGTCAGCGGGCGACCCTATACAAGGCGGCATGAATTCTTGGATACCTATTCTGCTGGGCCGATAAAAGTTGACTACTCTGGGATTCCAATTGATTTTGATGGGCAAAAAAAGTTTTTAATGGAGCTTCAGCCCATAGATCGTTTTTTGAAAATCAACCGTGAAGAAGCGATGTTGTCGGTTCAAGATACATCGAGGACACTAATTCGCGGATTGGCTCATGAGATAAAAAACCCTCTAGGAGGTATTCGCGGGGCAGCGCAGTTATTGGATGACGAAATAGCTGAGCAGAGTCAGGATGGTGAAACCAGAGAGTTGTGCCAGATTATTATGACGGAAACTGATCGCTTGAGAAATCTAGTTGATCGCTTGCTAGGCCCCAATCAGGTGCCAACCTATACACAGATAAGTGTTCATGAAGTAACGGAACGTGTTGTGGTTTTAATGCAAGCTGAACTTCAGGGTCAAATTGAGATTGTTCGTGATTATGACCCGAGTATCCCGCTTATAGAAGGTGATGCGGAACAGTTGATTCAAGCAGTGCTAAATGTGGCTAGAAATGCCATGCAGGCGTTGATAGATTCTGAACAACAGCAGCCAAAGATTACTTTTAGAACCAGAGTTAATCGAAGTTTTACCATTGCCGGGGAACGTCACAAAATGATTTGTAAAATTGAAATCATTGATAACGGCCCCGGCGTATCGGAAGAAATCAAAGAACAGATATTCTTCCCGATGATTAGCGGCAGAAAGCAGGGTTCGGGCCTAGGCCTGACCATTGCACAAAACGCCGTTAATGGGCATCAGGGGACTATAGAGTGTGATTCGAGACCAGGTGATACCTGCTTCTCAATATATTTACCAATAAAGGCATAGTTACAAATGACTTCAGAAATTTGGATTGCAGAAGATGACCGCTCATTGCGTTGGGTGAT
>JAYPBG010000438.1:0-2740 GCA_038124075.1 Gammaproteobacteria bacterium | reverse complement strand
TTACAGACCTTGGTGGAAGTAGCAGGAGATAGAAGTTCAACATTGGTTTTTCCTATACCGATGGATCTGTTTATGGAGTATAAAAAAAGGGGATAGAACAGGTGAACTGTCATATTACTAAAAGTGCATGATCAGTAAAGTAATAGATGATACATTAAAGGGTGGAAGAGAAAGGAGTAGACGCGATGAATATAGAAAAGAGAGAGTGGCGCGAGGTGGATCAAGAGAAGTTTGGCGATGATTTTCTATACGATGCGAGAGCCGATGAATTTCATGTTAAGTGGGAGGCACCCTGTGGAACTTGGTATGAGAAAAGTGCACCCAGGTCATTTTTGGAGCAGAAATATGGACACTACATGATATACGATGAGGCTTTCTGTTGGCGTGGCGGAAAGCTAATTTTGGGAGAAAAAACGATACCTGCAAGGCTAACCGTTCCGCCTGAAGGGATCGTTTCAGATTGATATTGATGTTAAAGAGTATCTTCCAGTGAATTTCTATGTCGGTCTTTCCACAAATAATAGATAAACATCATGGTGTATCCAGATAGTGTGAATCAACCCAGTTGCCACGGACCAACGAAAAAAACAGATTATCTGCTTTGGGGTTCATTATCAGTCGTTTCCGTCCTCTATATTATGGGTTATCTTTTGGAATTTTTTCCGGTGGAAAGTCAAATAGGTTCAACGGTCTATCAAAGATTAGCGATCTCCGTTTTTGACCTAATTAACACGATGTGGTGGGGTATGCTTATCGGTATGTTCATGGTGTCGATTTTATCAAAGGTACCTAGAGAGTTTGTCATCTCTATTTTGGGTACGGAATCAAGTGTAAGAGGTATTGTGCGAGCGACAGCTGCAGGGGTTTTACTTGATCTATGCAGTCATGGAATACTGATGGTAGGGGCTAAGCTTTATGAGCGAGGAGCAAGCATAGGTCAGGTCATGGCATTTTTAATTGCCAGCCCATGGAACTCTTTTTCACTCACACTTATTCTTATCGCATTGATCGGAGTACCCTGGACGTTAACGTTTATCCTCTTATCGATGTGGATCGCCATCATGGTAGGTTTGCTGTTTGATGTGTTGGTCCGTATGGGAGTATTGCCCAGCAACCCTAATAAAGTGACGTTGCCAGAAGGGTTTTCTATTTATGCGTCTGTTAAAAGAGGATTGAAAAATACAGAGTACAGTGGTGTGCTTTTCAAGTCTATGGCCATGGAAGGCATCCAAGGATCACGTATGGTGATTCGCTGGATTCTTTTTGGGGTATTGCTGGCGTCCTTGATTAGAGCCTTTGTCCCATCTGACCTCTTTGGTGCCTATTTTGGACCTACGTTAGCAGGATTAGGGTTGACCGTATTGGCTGCTACGGTGATTGAGGTCTGCTCAGAAGGGTCTACACCCATCGCAGCAGACCTGTTGACGCGAGCAAGCGCTCCTGGGAACAGTTTTGCATTTTTGATGACCGGTGTATCAACCGATTATACAGAGATTATGGTCTTAAAAGATACGACCCGATCATGGAAAATCGCACTCTTTATGCCGCTACTCACGGTCCCCCAGGTTATCCTGATTGCTTGGTTCTTGAATGGTTCGTTGTGAACCGCCGTAGCCGTTCTGTTTGAAAAGGAAGAGCTCAGCCAGTGCAGCTTGACGAGAGTTTTCGGATTTAGCGTGTTGAAATTTTTTATAAGAAGATTTTAAAAATGCTTTTGATATTCTGTCGATAACTTTACGGTTATCCTGACTCGAATTTTTGCTGAAGTTAATATGCACGGGTGGAGGTGATGAAAGAGTAAAGCTTTCATTATCAACCGTTAGAATTAATTTACCAAAACCTTCCTCATTGATACCCGATATGTCAGCAGTGATCTCGCTTTCACTAAGGGTATTGAAGGCAGCCGTTATGGTAAGCATGCGCTCGTAGTCATGGATATGCGAGTTTTTTTGGCTCATTTCTTGATCACTATCTTGCTCAATACCCATTAAGCGTGCAGCAGTATTAATGAGGTTAGATAAAGGGCTTGCGACATGATCTTGTCCATTTTTTCGGTATTTCACTTCGGGTGCGTTCAAATTCAAAGCATTAAGATTGGAGACCGTTTTAATCCAAGCAGCTTTTGCCTCTATGCTCTTCATATTGCTTGGAGTGTTATATGTTTGGTAAAACTCTATAAGTTTATCATGAATGTTTGGCATTATTTTTGATGTTTTAAGTGTGTTGAGGCGCTCTGCATCGAAGGTGCCGGTGTTTGGGTCATACAGTAACTGGTTGAAAAAATTGCGAAGAGAATTTTCTACACAGTCTGGATATGTACTGTACTGAGCCCACACAAAAAAGTTGAAGGGGATGACAGGCGCAGTTTTAGACTCTTTTAATCTACCCTCCATCAATAGGGAGGTAGTATGATCCAGGTGTTTATCGATAAAACGGGGTTTATTCCAAGTTAAATTAAACTTTTTCACGAAGTGATGGTGTGAAGGTTGTATGTCACTGCCTGTTTGTGCTAAAAGTGCATTTCGTTTTTTCTCCCACTTACTATGTTTTATAAAGCCGGCATGGTCGAGGGGTGTGATGTAGGCTTCAATATCGCTGGTGCTTTCTGAGATCTTCCAAAGAAATGCTTGCAATGCGGGTATGGCAACTGACCGGCTGCCCATCTGTTTATCCGATTTTGATATGTTTTCGAACGGAAAGGATGCTGATTTAGCAAGGTTCTCTACAAACGTATTAAGCG
>JAYPBG010000437.1:0-2747 GCA_038124075.1 Gammaproteobacteria bacterium | reverse complement strand
CTACCGGCCATCGGGTTAACGATTAACCCCACTCTATAAACCATCGCATTACCTCAACCAATTTATTTGGGCGCCCCCACCACGCCGCTGAGCGTATACATAATACGCGATGCAGTTGAACGAGGAAAGCATCAACGGTACAGCACTTCTCATGCTGGCGAGTTGGCTCAGTTATTGCTAGCTCTTTCGAGTGGTTTCATCAGCAACAGTGGAGCCACTCAACGATTACCCACGTCCGCAACTGCATCTGAATTGAGTTCAATTGACAAGGAGAAGCGATATGACCAAGGATGAGCTGACTGAATTAATTTTTATACAGAAAAAAGTGAGAGGCCTCTCCTGGGAGAGCCTAGGTACCGAAGTCGGAATGAGCCCCGTTTGGGTCACTTCTGCTTGCCTGGGCATGAACAGCATGCCCGAAGAGAGTGCAGAGCGACTCTGCCGAGTACTGGATCTCCCTTCAAAGGCGAAGGCCGCCCTTATGGAATATCCGAAAAAGGAGTGGGACAAGACCATACCGCAAGACCCACTGATTTATCGGCTCTATGAAATTGTCGGCGTCTACGGCGAAACACTTAAAGAAGTTATACAAGAGCAGTTCGGCGATGGGATCATGAGCGCAATCGACTTTAGTTTAGATGTTGAAAAAGAGGAAAAACCAGAAGGCGATCGGGTGGTGATCAAAATGAACGGTAAATTCCTACCCTACAAGGCCTGGTAGCTGTTTAGACCGCAATAGAGGCGATCAGTAGCAACAACAGAATGAGCGAGATGACCTGCCAAAACAGCAAGGGATCTCGCTCCATCAAGGGGGGCCGATTGTCCGCCAAGAACATCCTGTTTGGGTACCTCAAGTCATGTACAAACTCAGAGACTTCATCATAACGCCTTAATGGATCGATCTCGAGCGCACGCTTTACCGCGAAATTGACCCAAACCGGTATCTCCCGATCCTCCAACCGAAGCGTAGAATATCGAAGCTTCTGCTGTTCACGACGCGTTTGTGTTCTGGATACCGCGTTCCCGTACGGTAGACGCCCACAAAGCATCTGATAGGTCACCACCCCCAAAGAAAACAAATCGGAGCGGTGCGAACCCGTCTCACCTATAAAATATTCCGGCGCACTGTATTGGAGCGTACCAAAGACGCCCCATTCGTTAAAAGCCCACTCCGAGAGCCCTAACACTTTCGCAGACCCAAAGTCGATCAACTTTACCGCACCCGCTTCGCTGATCAGAATATTTTCAGGTCTAACATCTTGATGAACCATTTCCAGTCGCTGGAATGCCCGTAGCGCATAACCAATCTGCGCAACAATAGAGCGCACCTTCTCGAGGCTTGGCTGAGGGTTGTCGAGCATCCATTGCGCCAATGTCATACCTTCGAAGTACTCGAACACTGAATATAGGTATAAACGTGCTCGCTCCGAACGAACCGCCTTAATGACGTTGTTATTTGAAATTCTGGAAGCGATCCACTCCTCCATTTGAAACTGCTCTAAGTGCCTTGGATCCTCCCTTAACGTCACCGAAGGCACTTTGATAACAACCCTTTTTCCACTGATGAGATCCTCTGCCAAATAGACATGACTTCTCGCGCTGCAATAGAGATCTCGAAGCACACGATAACCTTCAAATTCTTCATTTACCGAAAGCTGTGGCGCTGGCGGTAAAGCGCAATTTTCATCGAACAACTGCTCTAAACGGGGGCTGGGCACACTCTCCACACGCAGAATTTGAACCGTTAGATTATCCCCCGATCCCTTCGATAATCCCCGCTCGATCGCCACCTCAGCTGCACGATCCAGGTCATGCGTGTACTCATCCAAAATCGACTGAATAGCTTGATCATCGAGATATTCATAGACCCCATCCGTCATCAAGATGAACACATCTCCTATAGACAGAGGAATCGTTTTATAGTCTAAGATAACCGTACTTTTCAAGCCCAGAGCTCGCGTAAGGTATCGAGCTTCAGCCTCTGCTCCATGGCAATGTTCATGAGTAAGAGACTCGAGCACTCCATCACGTATTCGATAGATTCTGGAGTCACCCACGTGAAACAGGTGCGCAACACCCATACGTAGAATAAGGCCGCTGAACGTACAAATATACCCTTTATCTCGATCATAACGGCTCGGGCCATTCTGTGTCTGCGCATGGAGCCATGAGTTAATCGCACTGAGCACACGATACGCCGATTTTTTCACGCTCCAAGCGTCAGATGTGCAGTAATAGTCGATCAGAAACGACTTAACGGCCGATTCACTCGCGACATGGCTGACGTCACTGCTGCTGATGCCGTCGGCCACCGCAGCAGCAATCCCTTTAGTATTTAAGGTTAGCCCCACCGGTATACAGGCACCATAAAAATCCTGGTTAACCTGCTTCACACCCGCAGCACTGCACTGCCCAATCGAAACACTTAAAGCGGAGTCGGACATAATCATATACTACCTACTGGGCTAACAGCACCTGACGCTGCACATCTACAGAGCAAGACCACAAGCCATGACACACCCCATTGAATCCACACGTTTTAAAGAGTCTCATCAAATGCTCATAATGAGTGAAATAAAAAACCTGTATTATTTTAACATATTTTAAAATATTTAAAAGGACACCCATAAAACTATTGACTACCCTCAACAAACTCATTATCATCCCCACACACACTAAACACACAGAGCCGCCATATGACCCGAGCCCGCAAAGAACTTGTCGCCGTTGAATCAACCCCCTTCTAT
>JAYPBG010000436.1:0-2753 GCA_038124075.1 Gammaproteobacteria bacterium | reverse complement strand
GATAGAGAGGCAGTTTGGCAATCACTGTTCGGCTCGGTGGATATATCAAGACATGATTCTGAAATTTGACCATAGAACTCAGCTTCATCAGATTGGCCACGCCCTTTTCCATACCTTCAAAATCATCAATGGCGATGATGCTGTCTGGGCTTAACAACCTATCAATCATAGGCAAGTCGGGATCCTGCAACCGTCCATCAAGATAGAGAAAATCCAGCTGAAGGGATTGCTGGGCCAATTGGGTTAACATATCCGTGCTGGATTGCCTCTGGTATTGGGTGATGTTGATATTCTCAAAAGGATTCACCAGATTAATGGCGTTGCTAATATCACAGGTGTGAATGAAACCCAATTGCTTATTGAGTGCAATGCCGTAAGCCATTGACAGGGTTGAGTTACCAATAAAAGTGCCCACCTCAGCAATCTTCTCCAATCGAAAATATTTGACCAAACATAAAATATTGTAAGCATCAATCAGGTCTATTGAACCGGTGTTGTAGTCCGCCTGGTCTCTTAAGGTCGTATTCATCCGACATAGATCCAACAGCCTAGGATAGACAACATCGAAATCATACTGAAAGCCTCGGTAAAGCATCGGCCAAAAGATATTCGACATCTGGTCCGGGTTGATGTGGATCCGCATATCATTCGCCAATTGATTTACCCCTCTCTCACCCTTGCTTGCCCAGTTATTTCTTTCTTACACCACTAAAGGGTATAAGAAAGCAATAATAGTACCAACTCAATTTAAACGACTGACCATCACACTTAGCTCACCCTCGGAAAAATCTATACCGGCAAATTGCTATACGAGAGAGGATGAGAAAAAAAGAGAAAAAAAGAAAGAGAGAAAAGGACACCCATAAAGAAAAAGAAAGAGAAAAGGACACCCATAAAATTATAGAAACACGGTTCTGCGTGTTTAATATCGAAAAGCATTTATCTGATAGAGAGGAAAAGGCAATGATCTATTATGCGTGTGAACGCATGCATAACGCTCTCTCTTTTAGGCGGTCTCAGCCGCCTCCAGCGCTCGACGTACCGGCGCAAAGGAACGCCGATGCTGCGGCGTAGGCCCCAACCTCTTAAGCGCCTCGAGGTGCTGTCGGGTAGGGTAGCCTTTATGCTGCGCAATACCATAACCCGGGTAAACTTGATCAAATTCAACCATCTCTTTATCGCGGGTCACTTTTGCCAAAATCGAGGCGGCACTGACTGCGCGAACATAGAGATCACCCTTGATCACCGCATAGGTGGGAATATCCAGCTCAGGCGCATGACGACCATCCACAATGGCTATGGTCGGCAGCGCCTCTCCCTGCTGCTCCAGCTTACGCTTTAATGCAAAGTAGGCTCGTTGCATCGCGACCAAACTGGCTTGCAAGATATTGATCTGATCGATCTCTTCACTTGAGGCTCGCCCTATACCCCAAGCGGCCTCTTGCTGAAGGGTGGTTGCAAGACGCTCTCTGCGCTTCTCACTCAACTTTTTAGAGTCGGTCATCTCCATCCACTCTGCCGGCGCCTGTTCACCCCGCTCGCTCGCCAATGGAATCATCACGGCAGCCGCCACCACATCTCCGACCAAAGGCCCACGGCCCACTTCATCAATGCCTACGATGCGTTGGTCATCAGGCAGCTCTGCGAGCATAGCGCTCAATTCATCTTTATCAATTAACATCCAATACCCCTATGCTCATTCCCATTCCCGATTCCCACTCCTACACGGGAGCACCCCTTATGAATCAACATATTAGTAACCAGCACATTAGTAACTAACACAACCGACTCACAAAACCAACGACCAAAGCAGATCTAAAAAACGCTGTCCAACGCCTCTTCAAGTCGTGCCACGGTACGGTCGATATCGGCTAATTTATCCAGACCAAAAAGGCCGATTCTAAATGTTTTAAACCCTTCTGGTTCCGAGCACATCAACGGCACACCTGCGGCAATCTGCATGCCACACTGGCTGAATTTTTTACCATTATGCACGTCATTGTCTGCGGTATAACTGACCACCACACCGGGGGCACCAAAGCCATCCGCCGCAACACTCTTAATGCCTCGATCCGCCAAAAGCTGTCGAACTCGATCACCCAAGGCCTGCTGCGCAGCGGCCGCTTCTTTCAATCCAAACGCTTTGATCTCATTGAGTGTATCGCGAAAGAGGCGCAGGCTGTCCGTCGGCATGGTCGCATGATAGGCATGCCCCCCCTGCTCATACGCCTCCATAATTTGCAACCATTTGAGCAGATCACACGCAAAGCTGTCACTCTCGGTCGACTCGATCTCTTTGCGCATCCGCTCATTCAGCATCACAAGACCTGCACACGGTGATGCACTCCACCCCTTTTGAGGTGCACTGATCAGCACATCAACACCGCACGCCTGCATATCCACCCACAAGGTACCCGACGCAATGCAGTCTAAAACTAAGAGGCCACCCTCGGCATGCACCGCCTCTGCAACCGCCTTAATATAAGCCTCTGGTAGAATAATGCCTGAGGCCGTCTCGACATGCGGTGCAAACACAATTTCAGGTTTCTCGCGCTGAATGGTTGCAACAACGGTATCGATCGGTGCAGGTGCAAAGCGGGGTGTTTCAGCATCACCTTCACCCTCAGGCTGAGCCATCAAGACAGTGGATGACTTTGGGATTCGGCCCTTTTCAAAGATCTGGCTCCAGCGGTAACTGAACCAGCCGTTACGAATGACCAAGCAGCGTTTATCACGGGCAAATTGCCGCGCAA
>JAYPBG010000435.1:0-2755 GCA_038124075.1 Gammaproteobacteria bacterium | reverse complement strand
CGACTGCGCTCTAAACGATTCAACATTCGGTCATATTTATTCTGTTGCGCTTGCAACAAGCACTCATCACCGGTTAAATAGAGTGCAGATGAGTAAGTCATGCTGGGGTCAAGCCAGAGTGCATAAAAATCGTTACTTAAATCATAGTGTGCCTGTATATTACGCTGACTGCCCTTAATACTGTTTCGCCGTAATGCATAAAGAAAACGGGCAGCGCACTGGTTCAATGCGCTGCCGTGCAGCCAACCTTCGAGTGCGCTCTCATTCTGCATGGCAAAGATAAAGAGATTCACCAATGAGCTTGAATCCCACCACCCATCGCGATAAGCCTCCGTTAAACCAATGTCCCCTTTTGCTGAGAGGGCGGTGAGCACCCTCCAGTCGATGATCTCTATATCAGCCTTAACCCCTTCATGAGCGCCCTCAAACATGTGGGTCTGCCCATCCGGTGTCAATAGCGCTATAGCGCCGTACTGAATATGCGCCAAAGTGCTCTGCAACTTAGAAAGGTACAGTGCATGCAATGTCCGCTTTATTCGCTGGCTCACGCGCGTTTTAAGCTTCATCTCATCGTTTTTTTCAAGTGAACCATCACCCATATAACTCTGTACCATGACCTTCATTCGCCTCCTACTCTTACTCTTACTACTCTTAATATGTAGACATGAACGCTCTCTAACCGCTTTTTTTAAGACCCGTGGTACTGAGCCTTTCCTTATGCTGTTCTGGCTTAGTAAAAAAACGACACCCTTTAGCCAACAGCTTAAGCGCTTGCCAATGAATCAGCACAATGGTTTTCACCGTCACCAACGGCGCCTCTAACGTGGCCCTCATAAGCGCTTTACGCGTTAAAGGCTCTAAACGGCCTGCCAGAGAGGTCACTAATGTCTTCACGCCCTGCTCATCGTAGTAGTTAATGCAGATTGCTAATCGATCCGCCTCAAGCGAAAAGCGAAACTGATAACGGCCAACCCGATCCAAAAACGGGGAGACATGAAAACATTTTTCTGCCATCAGCCACGCATGCTTGTCAATTGGCCGACCATCCTCATGTGCACAGAGATAGCTGTGACTCTCACCAAAGGTATTGTTCACTTCACAGAGGACCGCTTGCAACTGACCCGAACTGTTTAGGCATAGCCAGAAACTGACAGGATTAAAGGCATACCCGATGATTCTCGGCATCGCGACCAGTACTACGTCACTGACTGAACCATCCAAGCGATGCTGGCGTAACCGCTGGTCAATCCAAGTTTGCAAAGACACCCCCGATCGATCACCATGATCACGCTCCCAGAAACTGATCAAACCAGGACGATTAACCGCAACCGCCAAAGGGCGCACCAGCGCCGACAGGGGCAGCGCCAAGTAATAGACTCGATACCCGAAGCGGTTCTGCTTGGGCCCGAGGCGCTTATGCGTCACCCGCGCAGCAAACAGCTGAGGTGAAACAGCGACACCACTCATAAGGCGGGTAACCACGCTGGAGAGAGACCCATTTTGCGCACCACCCTGACCGCACTCCATAACCCATCTTCATGAAAGCCGTATCGCTGATAAGCACCGCAATACCAAATGCGATGAACGCCTTGGAGCTGATCGATCTGCGCTTGTGCCTCGATCGCACAGCGATCAAATACGGGGTGTGTAAAACATTTTCGATCGTATACGCATGACGGGTCAGGCTCCGAGCTTGGATTGAGCGTCACAAGCAAGGGGGCCTCGGTCGGCAGGGGTTGAAGGTTGTTCATCCAGTAGGTAAGGCTTACCGACGGATCGCCTTTCGCATGGTCACTGCCACGGTAGACCCAACTGGACCACGCTCGTCTGCGCTTGGGCATAAATGCCGTATCACTGTGCAGCACCATATCGTTTTTTTGGTAGGAAAATGCGCCTAGAATACGCCGCTCACTTGAAGTAGGATCACTGAGCATCGAGAGCGCTTGATCGGCGTGGCACGCCAGGACCACTTGGTCAAACTGATCGACATGACCCTTTTGATCCAGTAACGTGACACCATGGTCGCTGCGCATAACCTGCTGCACCGCGCAATTGAGCCTAATCTTCTCTTGAAAGGGGCGCGTCAGCTGCTCAACATAGACCGTCGATCCCCCTTGCACGGTATACCACTGAGGATGATCGGCAACGGTTAATAGGCCATGATTCTTGAAAAAGCGGGTAAACGTCTGAGCCGGGTAGTCGAGCATTTTATCAAGCGGCGTGCTCCAGATAGAGGCCCCCATCGGCAATAAGTAGTAGCGCTCAAACCAATCGCCTAAACCCACTTCATGAATAAGGTCTCTAAGGGTCACCTTTAGATCCGCATCGAGGTAATCCAGCGCACCGCGATTAAAACGAGTAATATCCCTCAACATCTGCCAATAGCGTGGGCGCACTAGATTAGCCGGCTGTGCGAACACAGAGGCTGGTGTACGAGTCCCATACTCAAACCGGCCACCGTCAAGCGTTAGGCCAAAAGACATGTTACTCTCAACAGTAGGCACATTCAGGTGCTGAAACAGGGCCGTCAAGAGTGGATAATTACGTTGATTAAATACAATAAAACCGGTATCAACCGGAACCTGGCGGTGCCCCTGCTGCGGTGCATCAACCACCACCGTACGGCTATGTCCACCCACCCTGGCCTCACTTTCATAAAGCGTGACATCATGCTCGGCAGAGAGCATATAGGCTGCCCCCATCCCTGATATACCACTGCCCACAACGGCTATTTTCATGATAAACCTCTCACACA
>JAYPBG010000434.1:1586-2770 GCA_038124075.1 Gammaproteobacteria bacterium | reverse complement strand
GGGCCAATGTGCGTGCCCTTGATCCCATACCACCCACCCAAGCATCCGCACAATCCGCCAACCCGTCAAGATGCAAAGCGCCCGTGGAGGCGATCCAAACACACAGCACCAGCGCCGCCGACAGCTGCGAGCCAAACAGCTGCGTCGTCAGAAACACCACGCCCACAAGCACGCACCCGATTATAAGCCCCACAAAGGGATACCAGGATACCGAAGCACCCAGCTGCCTTTGCGTCGCTTCGGGTGTCTGCCCTACTGGAAAACAGGTTAAGAATTGAAGGGCTAATCGCACTGGGAGCCACCGTTGATTCATGGCACGCCTGCCTCCTTATTCTTAGCACACCCATGAACAGCGCACCCATTAAGAGCCTGCCCATTAAGAAACAGAAGCCTGCAATGGGGGTCACCTAAAGAGTGATCGATGCGGATTCGGCTCATGCTTGCATAAGGAATATCGATCTGAAAGGTGGTTGCCATCGGTATATTAAAAAGTGCTGACAGCAGCATACGGATCGTCCCACCATGCTGAACCATTAGAACATGCTGCCCTTGATAACGTGACAACACCGTTTGCCAAGCCGAGAGTAAGCGCTCGCGGAACTGCTGTAGCGTTTCACCGTTCGGTGGGCCATTATCCGGTGCACTGCTTTGGTAGAACGCTTCTACTCTTTCACGATCGTCTGCCCAAACCGAGGCAATCGCCTCACCCTCCCAATCGCCAAAATCGAGCTCCATCAAATCTGGTTCAAGCTGCACAGTGAGCGAATGGTATTGAGCAAACCACTGTGAAAAATAGGCACAACGCTGCAACGGTGAGCTGACAACACGCTGCCACGGCCCTTGATTAACGTGACCCACAGCGCGCTTCATCTGCTCCAAGCCGTGCTCGGTCAACGCCGAATCGGTACGCCCTCGATAGATAGGGCCGCCATGGCACTCGCCATGCCGGAGTAAATCAATCCACGTTGTTGACTGGGTTGACTGGGTTACGCCCTCTGCGCATTGATTATGATAACGACTCACTCACCTCAGCCCCACGAAACGTTGCCATCCGGTTATGCAGCGCAAGCGCCTGCTGAATAATCGATACCGCCAAGGCTGCACCACTCGCTTCACCGAGGCGCATATTCAGCTGCAACAGAGGCTCTCCACCCAGTGCATTTAAAATCGCTTTGTGCCCATAC
>JAYPBG010000434.1:1087-1576 GCA_038124075.1 Gammaproteobacteria bacterium | reverse complement strand
TTCACATCTGGATTGAGCACCGCTGCGGCAAGCGCTGCCGTTGAGGCAATAAAGCCATCCACAACGACCGGTATGCCCTGCTGCCCGCAACGCAGATAACAGCCCGTTAACGCCACAATCTCAAACCCCCCAACGGTGGCCAGCAGATGGATCACCTCCTCTTGGGTAGAACATCCGCCTCGATGTAAACCATGAAGCAGGAGCGCTTTTTTGATCACCTCTGCTTTTCGTGCAACACCGGCTTCATCCAATCCCGTACCTCGACCGACCATGTCAGTCACCTCTTCGCCAAGCAGCACAGTGGCGACAGCGGTTGCGGATGCTGTATTGCCAATGCCCATCTCACCCGCGACCAACAGTGTAGACGCAGGCGCCGCCTCTCTTTTCTCGACAAGCTCATCCGCAACCTGCTTACCGATCCTGAAGGCCTGTTCAAGCTGCTCTCGGCTCATGGCGGGCTGACGCGCGAAGGTGGCTGTCAGCGGTGCA
>JAYPBG010000434.1:0-1077 GCA_038124075.1 Gammaproteobacteria bacterium | reverse complement strand
ACATGAGGCAGTGGCTCAACCGCCTCGGCTGTGCCTAACAGTGTGACCTTAAAATCGGCATCCAGGTTGTCGGCCAAGACTGAGATGGCCGCACCACCTCGAGAGAAGTTTCGTACCATCTCTCGGGTAACCGCCTGAGGAAATGCAGAGACCCCTTCTGAGGCAATGCCATGATCCGCTGCAAAAACATGCACACTCACATGCTCAATCGAAGGGTCCTGTCGACCCTGCATGCCTGCACACCGAATGGCTATGCTCTCCAAAACACCGAGTGACCCTTCTGGTTTTGTCAGCTCTGCCTGATAGGCGCGCGCGGCCGCCATACTGGTAGCGTGTATAGGTTGGATTGGGCTGTTCAGCCACTCTACACGCTCTATTTGCTCTCTATTTGAATAGATAGACTCTAACATACCTCTCTTTTCACCTCTCTTCTCACCCCTTTTTTCATCCCTTTTTTCACCTCTCTTATCACCCCTTTTTAATCCCTTCGTTTGGCGCTTTTAAAATAAGCGGTAGCCCGGCAACAACCAAGGTTACGGTATCACTGATCGATGCAATGGCCTGTTCAAGCAGACCGCTCTGATCAACAAAATCGCGCGTGAGTTTCCCCATAGGGACCACCCCCATACCAACGCTGTTGGAGACAAGTAAAATATGACCCGGCGCATCCGCCAATGTGTCGAGCAGCGCTTGGCGTTCTCGCTCAAACAGCGCTGGGTCCTCTCTCATCAGAAGGTTGGTTAACCAGAGCGTTAAACAGTCTACGAGCACAGCCGTCTGCGCTTCAGCATGCTCATTCAGGGCCGCCGCTAACTCAATCGGCGCCTCTATATTGATCCAACGACTGTCTCGTTGCTGTTGGTGTTGCGCAATGCGTTGCGCCATCTCTTCATCGTGCGCCGTCGCGGTCGCAATATAGACACGCTTATCAAACGACGCCAACGCTTTCTGCTCAGCCATACGGCTCTTGCCCGAACGGGCCCCACCTAAAATCAGCTCTAACATATCACGCTCCCAACTTTTTCATTTCTTCATTTCTTCATTTCTTCATTTCTTCATTTCTTCATTTCTTCATTT
>JAYPBG010000433.1:1984-2777 GCA_038124075.1 Gammaproteobacteria bacterium | reverse complement strand
TAATCTAAATGACTTTAAACTGCAGCTGCAAGGCCGAATCATACTGACCGACGACAACTTAAATAATCAAATGCTGGCATCAGACCTGCTTGAAGATCTAGGGATTCAATTTGATATAGCCAATAATGGTCTCGAAGCGGTTAATCTATTAAAAGAAAACCCAGACACTTACTCACTTGTCCTTATGGATATCCAAATGCCCGTTATGGACGGTTTAGAAGCCACCCGCACCATTAGAGCCGAAGTTGACGAGCATATTCCCATCTTGGCCATGACCGCCAACGCGATGAGCGATGACATTGAGAATTGCGAACAGGCGGGTATGAACGCCCACATCGCCAAACCGATTGATGTAGATATCCTGACAAAAGAGTTGCTAAAATACCTTAAAAGCAACATGGTCCAAAATACAGTCCAAAATAAACAGCCAGAACGCTCACCTGAGCCTGAGGAGCCTACCATCGCTACTAAGCCCCCCACCCCAGCCTCTTCCAAAAATCAAACCATGCTCTGTGAAAACTTACCCGGCTTGGCGATCGATGAAGCGCTCTCTCGTCTGGGAGGCAAAACATCGCTCTATCTAAGGTTACTGAAAGATTTCTCAGAGAACTACCTCAACAGCAGCGAAGAGATCGCTAAGTTGCTCAAGGAGGGGGACACAGACTCCGCTCGGCGCGCAGCGCATACAATGAAAGGCCTTGCAGGAGCGGTCGGTGCAACGAACCTGCAAGAGTCTGCAACGCTTTTAGAGAAGTTAATCAAATCTGAAGCAGAAATGGCAACGATCCTAACG
>JAYPBG010000433.1:0-1974 GCA_038124075.1 Gammaproteobacteria bacterium | reverse complement strand
TCTGATTCGTTTGAAGAGGCCTTTGAGAGCGTGAACACCATCATCCGTCGCGAAGAGCAGGGATAATAACGGCACAACGCAACACAGCACAACACAACACACGCCTCTATTTTAATCGGAAGTGTATTTTCGTGCGCACGCCCTCTACCTCAACCGCACGCCCATCGACTGAGCGCGGTGTATAACGATATCGCGCAGCAGACTGCACGGCGGCACGATCAAACACCCTCGGGGGGTAGGACTCAATGATAGTGACATCACGCACACGGCCTGTTTTTGTTACGGTATATTCCAACAGCACATACCCCTCAATGTTTCGACGTATCGCTTGACGCGGATAACGCGGTGGCTCCTTATGTATGGGGAGATACTCTTGATGCTCCAAGGCGGCGGCTGCCGTTTGAGCTGCCGCAACGGGCTCTTGAACCTCTTCTTGAACCTCTTCTTGACGTTTGACAACCTCTGGTATGGGTGGTGACATCACCGTCTTCTCTTCTCGCCGATCTCGTTGAGCCTGCATTGGGCGCTCAAGTGGTTTCGTCTCTAGAGGGGTCGGTTTTTGCGGTTTTTCAAACAGAGGCGTCTGTGCATCACGGCGTTTTTCCGGTGGCTGATCCGCCCTTGTCGGAATCGGTCGAACCACGTGCTCAACCCCACTCGCTCGATGCAGATCCGTCCCACGCACCATATGCGGACCCACAAGCTGAACCATAAGAAAAAGAAGCAACAGTGTGATCAGCGCCGCCAGCACTCCGGATATCACCAGCAAAGTGAACGTGGACGATGCCCCCGCCCTTTCAGAGAGAGAGGTTAAACCCAAAACCGTGTTCGAGGCCGTGTTCGAGACCGAAGAAGCGTGCACTATTTTACCTCTGTGGCCAGTGAGATATTATCTGGAGAGACAACCGTTCGTGCAGCATCGAGCACAGCGGCCAACACCTTAACAGACGCCCGCTCATCAGCCTGTATCAACAAACCTTTTTCTGAGCTCATCGCATGATGTTGTCGAAGATGGGCTGGCAGGCCGGCCAGCTCGACCACCTGCTGATCAAACCAAATACGCTCTTCAGCGTCGATCACAATGACACGATCAACCTCCTCTTGAGCCACCGCGCTCTGCGCCTCTGGCTTATGAATATCGATGCCTGCATCCTTTACAAAGGTGGCCGTCACAATAAAAAAGATCAGCATGATAAAGACAACGTCCAACATCGGCGTCAGATCCACCGTCATATCACTCTCATCCAGCCCCATATTCGCAGAAAAACGCCGCCCTCGTCTTAACACACGTTAACCCTCTCTTTCTCTTTATGAATCCTCACGCTTTAAGCCTCACGCCTGAGCCCTCATTTTTTTGATCACCGAAGCATACACCGCTTCCGTACGGTAACGCACAACCGCATGCGCAAACAGGCCCGACAGCGCCACAACCATACTGGCCATGGTCGGAATGATCGCTTTAAAAATGCCGTCCGCAAAAGCGCTCACTTGGCTGCCCTCTGTGAGCGCCATCTGATGAAACAACGTAATCATCCCCATCACCGTGCCCAACAAACCCACCATGGGACAGAGCGCAATGAGCATATTAATCTCGCGACCGTATCGGTGCAGCAACCCATGCAACCCTTGCGAAAAGATCGCCTCAGCGTTATGTGCAGACCGCCCTTCCAGAGCCCCACAACAGAAAGACCATGCAGGAAAAAAGCGCTGAACATCGGCTTGAGCGTATCGGTAAAGCAGAAGAGCTCGCTGTATGAGCATGAACCAGAGCAGAAAAGCAATGGCTAAAATCGCCCAAATGACAACGCCCACCCACTGAAAAAAAGCACCGACCTGCCACAGCAGACCATCAACGGTATGGGCAATAAGGTGAACAAATGGCTCCATTAACGCAACCTCACAACCGCATTACCCCGCTTTTAAAAGCTCAGTCGCCATCGATGTCCGAGTGTCGGATGACGCCGAGGCCCCGGT
>JAYPBG010000432.1:0-2781 GCA_038124075.1 Gammaproteobacteria bacterium | reverse complement strand
GATCATCTTTAACCGATGCCAGCTCAAGACGCATCGCTATCATATCGGGTGTCTCCCTTTTCACCCCTTCTGATTCATCCGACTGTTTATTCAACTCACGTTTCAACAGATCATTTTTTAAAAGCGCTTTACTGTTTTCTCGAATACGCTCCATCGATGCCTGCATCGCATGAGCGCTGCGCCCCTTCATATTAGATCCCGTATCGGCCGCTATATGCGCATCAATCGTAGAACGATCGTAGGCACGTTGCGCTTTTTTGGCTTTTATAGGCTCGGCTTTTACAGAGTCTGCGTTTAACCTTTCACGCGTTTCAGGCGCCTCAGGCACTTCAGCACCCTGTCGCTCTCCTCCCGACGCCCACAACTCAACACCGTTTGCGGTTTTTCGATTTGAGAGAATCACCGCCTCCGACCCTAAATCTTCTGTCACTTTTTTCAGTGCCCGCCTCATATCGGGTGCTTGATATCGTTTAATATGCATCGCTCTCTCCTTACTGCTCTATTGTCGTAACGATGGTAATCTTTTTATTGGCCGGAATTTCGTTATACGCCAATACGGTCAATGACGGCATACCGTACCGAATAAAGCGCGATAACATAGTGCGTATGCTCTGCGCAACCAACAAGATGGCTGCACGACCATCGACCTCAAGTTTCTGACCCGCCTCAATCACTAATTTCTGTAGACGCTCCGCAAGTCCAGGTTCAATCACTGCATCACTCTCACTGCCACCCATCTGTTTCGCCTGTTGTACAGACTGAAGCAACAACTGTTCCAGTTCTGGATGCAGCGTAACCACAGGGATCTCTTCTTCAGTCCCTACAACACTTTGCACGATCAGTCGAGAGAGCGATTGTCGAGCCGCCGCCGTTAAAATGTCAGGGTCTTGACTCTTATGCGCC
Source organism: Gammaproteobacteria bacterium (assembly GCA_038124075.1). GTDB lineage: Bacteria > Pseudomonadota > Gammaproteobacteria > Pseudomonadales > JAYPBG01 > JAYPBG01. Next base: position 1,878 of record JAYPBG010000432.1, on the reverse strand, counting down.
ACCTCAGCTAACGCTTCAGCGATGGTTCGAATATCACGTATCGGCACATTCTCTTGCAGTAAATTCTGTAGCACACGCAGAAGAAGACTGTGCGGCAGAGGCGATGGCACCAGATTTTCCACCAAACTTGGGGCCACCTTCTTCAAATTATCCAGCAGTTTCTGCAGCTCCTCATGCCCCAGCAGTTCATAGGCGTGCTCCTGCATCACTTGATTAATATGGGTTGCAATCACCGTACTGGCATCAACAACGGTATACCCCATCGCCTGCGCTTGATCTTTCTGAACCGGCTCTATCCAGACAGCCTCAAGACCAAAAGCGGGATCTTTACCCTCAATACCGTTGACCGTACCCAATACCTGACCGGGATTAATGGCAAGATCACGCTCTGGATGAATCTCCGCCTCCGCTAAAGGGACACCCATAAGAGTGATTCGATACGTATTGGGCATAAGATCTAAATTATCGCGAATATGCACCGTCGGCATCAGGAATCCCAACTCTGTTGAGAGCTTCTTCCTAACCCCTTTAATGCGTTGCAACAGCTGCCCACCTTGATGTTTATCCACCAGCGGTATAATCCGATACCCAACTTCAAGGCCAATCAGATCCACCGGCTGCACGTCATCCCAACCAAGCTCCTTCGATTCAGCCTCATGAATTACAGGCGCATCCGATGCCACTTCATCTTGTGGACGACGCTTAGGATCCGCCGAATCAACCGCCACCTGTTCAACCTGCGCCTCCTGATTCCGCCGATAAAGCAAAAAGGCAACTCCGCCACATACAGTGCTCAACCCTAAAAAAGCCACATGCGGCATACCAGGAATAATACCCATAATAAAGAGAATACCGGCGGCAACCGTCAGCGCTTGGTGGGTACCAAACATCTGCTCAACCACCTGCTCCGACATGGTCTGCTCACCTTGACTGACACGCGTCACCATGATCGCTGCCGCCGTAGAGAGCAACAAAGAGGGTATCTGCGCCACCAACCCGTCCCCTATGGTCAAGAGTGCATAACGCTTCATGGCCAAACTAAAATCGAGGTCATGCTGCACCATTCCGATCACAAGCCCTCCGATGATGTTGATCAAAAGAATCAATATCCCCGCAACCGCATCACCACGCACAAACTTACTGGCACCGTCCATCGCGCCATAAAAATCGGCCTCTGCTGCGACATCATCCCGACGCTTTCGGGCTTCATCCTTTTCGATAAGCCCCGCATTGAGATCAGCGTCGATCGCCATCTGTTTTCCTGGCATCGCATCCAATGTAAAACGAGCGCTCACCTCAGAGATACGCCCTGCCCCCTTAGTGATGACCACGAAGTTGATAATGACTAAAATCAGGAAAACCACCAGACCCACCGCATAGTTACCGCCAATCACCACCTCGCCAAATGATTGAATCACCTGCCCCGCAGCATCCCCTCCCGAATGGCCATGGAGAAGCACCACACGGGTAGAAGCAACATTCAATGCAAGACTCAACAGCGTTGCCACCAATAAAAACGTAGGAAACACAGATAATTGCAGAGGAGAGAGCGCATACACAGCTAACAATAACACCACCAGTGAAACGGCAATATTGGTAGAGAAAAAGACATCCAGCAGCAATGGAGGCAACGGCAAGACCATCATCGCCAGCAGCATAAGAAGAAAAATCGGCGCACCCAGTTGAGGGCGCATCACCCCCTCTTTTTTCAAACTGGCTATCAAAGAACTTAACATACACCACACCACCGTCTCTCAACCGCTCAACCGCCTTAACAGGGCGCGCGCCTTAGAGACCATTTTTTTGACTTTTTAGACCTGTTCTAAGAGATACTGCAAAAAGTGTCCCAATATCACATGTCTAGAAATAGGAATAGGA
>JAYPBG010000431.1:592-2782 GCA_038124075.1 Gammaproteobacteria bacterium | reverse complement strand
CTCTATAGCGCTGATTAAATAGCACAGATTAAGTAAAACTGATTAAGTAACACACATTCAGGTAACGACTATGTCAACAACCAAAACGTTTAATGATGAGCTCTGGACCTTTCCTTGCGACTTAAATGTAAAAGCGATGGGGCTTGCCGAGCACCCTTTAGAAGAGATCATCACCCTCATCGCTGAGACACACTGCAGCAAGGTCTACCCAGACACCCTCGCCTGCAAAGCGAGCAAAAATGGCAAATACCGCTCCATCACCTTAACCGTACGGCTTGAATCAAAACAGCAGGCTGAAACCCTTTACTTGGAGCTTGGCAAACGTGAAGAGATCAAGTGGACACTTTAAACCGCGATAATCTGAGCAGCGACAATGGGGCTGGAAATGGGAATGGAAGCCGAGCGTCAACAGCCCCGCCCATTAAGTTCTTATCGTTAGGTCTTCAAGAATATAAGACGACCTGGGAACAGATGAAACAGTTTGTTGCCAAACGCAGTACCGATACGACCGACGAGATCTGGCTGCTTCAACACCCTCCGGTATTCACCCTCGGTCAGGCCGGCAAAGAGGCACATATTTTAAACCCAGGCGACATACCCATTGTCCGCTCAGACCGAGGGGGGCAGGTCACCTATCACGGCCCAGGTCAACTGGTTGCCTACCTTATGATCGATGTTGCCCGCCGCGGCTGGCACTCACGTGAACTGGTCCGGCGCATTGAAACCGCGCTGATCAACCTTTTGGCCAGCCTTGACATCTCTGCCCACAGCCGTCAGGATGCGCCGGGCGTCTATACTGAAGAGGGGTGTAAAATTGCATCACTGGGCCTTCGGATAAAACGACAGTCGTCCTACCATGGCTTAGCCCTGAATGTTGACATGGATCTCTCACCGTTTCAGCGCATTAACCCTTGTGGGTATGCCGGTATGGCAATGACGCATATTAAAGCGCACCACCCAGCGGCCACACTGGAGCATGTTCAAACAGCGCTGATCCAACAGCTTCAACAGACACTAAACGAGTTAAATGCAGGCAGCGATACGAGCATATTATGAGCAACCATTCGAAAACATCAAAAACACCGAAAAAAACGAGCGGCGTTAAACAGCGCGGTGAGGAGAAGGTGGCACGCATCCCTGTCAAAGTGATCCCCACCGAAAAACCAGAGCGCAAACCCGACTGGATTCGTGTCCGCTTACCGGCCTCCAACGAGATTCAACGCATCAAAAACCTTCTGCGCCAGCAGAAACTGCACACCGTCTGTGAAGAGGCCTCTTGCCCCAACCTACCAGAGTGCTTCGGTGGTGGAACGGCCACATTTATGATCATGGGCGACATCTGTACACGGCGCTGCCCCTTCTGTGATGTCGCACATGGCCGCCCCAATGCACTCGACCCGGATGAACCGAAACACCTCGCCGAAGCCGTCGCCAATCTATCCCTGCGCTATGTCGTCGTCACCTCTGTCGATCGGGACGACCTTCGTGATGGCGGCGCTGACCACTTTGCACAGTGCATCCAAGCGATTCGTGACACTAACCCCAGTACAAAAATAGAGATACTCGTGCCTGACTTTCGTGGACGCATGGATGTGGCGCTCAAAATCATGGAGGAGACACCTCCGGATGTTTTTAACCACAATTTAGAGTCAGTGCCCCGCCTCTACCGCGCGATTCGTCCCGGCTCTGACTACCAGTGGTCCCTGGATCTTCTGAAAAAATTCAAAGAGGTCTGCCCCGATGTGCCGACCAAATCAGGCCTAATGGTTGGTCTGGGTGAGACCCTTGAAGAGATCATTGACGTGATGCGAGACCTGCGCGCGCACGATGTTGATATGGTCACCATCGGGCAATATTTACAGCCCAGTAAATTTCACCTTCCTATTGAGCGTTACGTCCACCCAGATGAGTTTGCTCATCTTCAGAAAGTCGGTGAAGATATGGGGTTCAGTAATGTTGCCAGCGGCCCTATGGTGCGCTCATCCTACCATGCGGATCAGCAAGCAAAAGAGATCACCGCTTCTGTAGAGACTTCTGTAGAGGACACTCAATCTGATTGAATCACTCACTCTGTGGGCAGAGCAGCACCCAGCCTGGTTACCGCTGCTCATAGGCATCTGCGCCTTTATTGAATCTTTTGCCATTATTGGTGCGCTGGTACCCGGCGTCGCCCTGCTTTTCTCGCTGGGG
>JAYPBG010000431.1:0-582 GCA_038124075.1 Gammaproteobacteria bacterium | reverse complement strand
TGGCCGGCACCGCGAGCTCGCCTCTGTGGCTCTGCCTGACAACCGCCTTTCTTGGGGCGGTATGCGGAGATGTGATCAGTTTTGGTATGGGGCGCTACTTTCATCGCCCCTTAATGAACGTCCCCCCTTTCTCTACCCATCCACACTGGATTACCGATGGGGAGCGTTTCTTTGCCAAATACGGTGCCATAGGCATCCTCATTGGGCGCTTCTTTGGCCCTTTGCGCGCCGTGATGCCTTTTGTGGCCGGTTTTTTAGAGATGCCCACCCTCAAGTTTCTCATCATCGATCTGATCTCGGCATTAGCCTGGTCGCCCTTCTATCTTCTGCCCGGCTATTTTGTCGGGGCCAAAATGCCCTCCCTACTGCCAGAAGATGAGCGAATATCGATGATGATTCAAGTAGGCTTTATCGTACTCTCGATTGTGATTGCTTGGCTTGTCGTGCGTTTTGTTCGTGAGCGGATTCATTCACATTCGATGAAATAAACACACCTCACGCCCACTTCACGCCTCACGAACATACAGATCAAAATGATGTCTATCATGGTTTATAATGCACCCTGGCAGATTCCCTCTATTT
>JAYPBG010000430.1:0-2788 GCA_038124075.1 Gammaproteobacteria bacterium | reverse complement strand
GAAGATCTGGCCGTGCACGCGATAGGTTGTGCAGTTTAAACGACGTTGACTGCCACTGCTACTGTCAGTTTCGTTGAGTTTCTCTACATACATAAAGTGGCTGACTTTATTAGCAAAAATGAGTGCAGCAAGCAGAACACCTATAAAAACACCGTAGGCGAGATTATGGGTCCAGACAACCACGGCAACGGTAACAATCATCACAACATTGCTGGAGAGGGGGTAGTGGCGTAAGTTTCGAACAGAGCTCCAATCAAAGGTACCGATCGACACCATAATCATAACAGCCACAAGAGCGGCCATTGGAATCTGTGCGACCCAATCATTAAGAAAGACAACCAATATCAAGAGAAACAGCCCCGCTATCAGTGTTGAGGTTCGGCCACGTCCGCCAGATTTCACATTGATAACCGACTGTCCAATCATAGCGCATCCGGCCATGCCACCTAACAGGCCCGCACCAATATTAGCGATCCCTTGACCTTTACACTCTCGGTTTTTGTCGCTTTGTGTGTCGGTTAAGTCATCGATGATGGTTGCGGTCATCAGTGACTCAAGCAGCCCGACAATGGACAGCGCCATGGCATACGGGAAAATAATCTCTAATGTTTCAAACGTGAGAGGGACCTGAGGAAATAAGAAGATCGGAAGGGTGTCTGGCAATTCACCCATATCGCCGACCGTGCGAATATCCAGGCCCACCAGCATAGAGAAGAGTGTTAAGGTTAAAATACAGACGAGAGGGGAGGGGAGGGTTTTACCGATCACAGGTATATAAGGAAAGAGGTAAATAATCGCAAGCCCGGCCGTTGTCATAGCATAGACTTCCCAGGTGACATTGGTTAACTCGGGCAGTTGCGCCATGAAAATAAGAATGGCCAATGCGTTCACAAAGCCGGTGACGACAGAGCGAGAGACAAAGCTCATTAAGCTGCCTAATTTAAGATACCCCATGATAATCTGCAGGGCGCCCGTGAGGAGGGTGGCTGCCAGCAGGTATTGAAGTCCATGCTCTTTGACAAGTGTCACCATCAACAGCGCCATGGCACCGGTGGCGGCTGAGATCATGCCGGTACGACCACCGACAAAGGCGGTAATGACCGCGATGCAGAAGGAGGCGTATAACCCGATCTTTGGGTCAACACCGGCAATAATAGAAAACGCGATGGCTTCAGGGATCAGCGCAAGTGCGACCACAGTACCGGCAAGGAGGTCGCCACGAAGGTTGCCAATCCAATCGTTTTTGGTTGAGTGCAGTAACATAGACTATTTTTTTCCTGCTAAATCAGTGTATGGGAGGTTGATAGAGTATAGAGCATGATCCGCTAAGGAACCGCGCCGCAGCGGATCATACTACACTGATTGCAAATTAGCCAATAAAGAGTTGATTAGGCTATTTAGTCAATTTAAAGGAAGCGGCTAAAAAAACAATTGATTAAATAGACGATATATTTACTCTATTATATTTATCCTATAATGGATCACACCTGAGGTCAGAAGGAGAGAATGGCTCAAAATGGAAAATATAATGTTGAATGCTGCAGCCCGGAAAGAGACGCACCCCAACTTCTCTACTCGTACGTTACTCTTAGACAGAGAGAGCCCTGACGATAGCCCTGAAAAGAAGCGCCAGGCGTTAAAGCGCTACTTTAACGACACCTTTGAGCTGTATGAGCACCTGTTTGAGTTAATTGAAACGCCTGCCTCTTACTACAAACGGCCGGAACCGCTGAGGCACCCGCTGATCTTTTATTATGGTCATACCGCAACGTTCTTCATCAATAAATTAATGTTGGCGCAGCTGATCGAGCAACGCGTTAACCCAGAGTTTGAGTCGACCTTTGCGATCGGTGTGGATGAGATGTCCTGGGATGATTTAAACGATGCGCACTACGATTGGCCCTCGGTCGAGGAGGTGAAGCACTATAGAGATAGGGTGAAAGCCGTTGTCAACCGTGTCATTGATAAGATGCCGATCAAACTGCCGATTACTCAAGAGGATCCGGCTTGGGTCATATTAATGGGCATTGAGCATGAACGTATTCACCTTGAGACATCGTCCGTGATTATCCGCATGTTACCTATAGAAGATATCGTTCTGCTGGAAACGTGGAAGGGGTGTACGGATGTGGGGGCGGCACCGAGCACGGACTGGATCACCTTTGAAGCCGGTGCGGTTGAGCTGGGGAAACCCGAAACCGATCAGACATACGGTTGGGATAATGAGTATGGGTGCAAGTCGGTAGAGGTCGATCGTTTTAAAGCGAGTACACACCTTATTACGAATGCGGCTTTTCTGGCATTCATTCAAGCCGGAGGGTATCAGGCGCCCGAACTTTGGACCGAAGAGGGGCAGCAGTGGCTGGTTTACACCAAAGCCACCATGCCGCGTTTTTGGTTGAAACGTGACGGCGCTTATTGGCAACGAAACCTTGCTGAAGAGATCCCTTTGCCTTTGAATTGGCCTGTGGAGGTGAACTATTTAGAAGCAAAGGCGTATTGTCAGTGGCTGGCGGAACAGACGGCTCAACATATTCGCCTGCCCACGGAGGCTGAGTGGTCGATGATGCGCCGTTATTTAAAAGAAGATCAACCTACGTGGCAAAAGGCGCCGGGCAATATTAATTTAGAGCATTTTGCTTCATCGTGCCCAGTGGATAGATTCAAGATGCTGGTGGATGGAACGGCCGTTTAAGACAACATAGGCAAAGTGTGGCAGTGGACAGAGAAACCGAACGATGCCAAACCTGGGTTTAAAGTACACCCACTCTAAGATGAATTTTAAAAA
>JAYPBG010000429.1:0-2795 GCA_038124075.1 Gammaproteobacteria bacterium | reverse complement strand
CAGTGTGACAGACTACTTTCAACGTTATGAGCCAACCAGTCCCGTGCCTCTGTTTTTGCAGCGGGCTAAGCGATTGGCGGGGCAAGATTTTATCTCAATATTAAAAGATCTTGCGCCCAACGGTGTCGACCAAGTTGAAATGATCAGCGGCTCAAAAACATCGGATGATTAGGGTGGTCGTCATGCTCTTTTGGTACTTATTGGGTATTAATTGGCTTTTTATTTCAAACATTGTTGTTAACGCAGTTAAATTAAATATAGGAGACTAGTGTCATGACTGAGAGCGGACAGAAGTTCATTGCGAAGAACCGGGCCCCACGCGTACAGATTGAGTACGATGTTGAGGTGGGTGATGCCCAGCGAAAAGTCAACTTGCCTTTTGTGATGGGGGTGATGTCAAATCTGTCGGGTAATTCAGGTGTTGAGAAGGCCCCACTGGGTGAGCGAAAATTTTTGGAAGTAGACGTGGATAACTTTAATGACCGTATGAAGGCCATTAAGCCCGGTGTCAGCTGCCGTGTTAAAAATACCTTAACCGGTGAAGGGGAATTGCCTGTTCAGTTGGCTTTTGAGAAGATGGACGATCTCTCGCCTGCGGCAGTGGCGGCACAAGTGGAGCCACTCAAAAAGTTGCTTGAAGCACGTACACAGTTGGAGAACCTTATTACCTATATGGATGGTAAAACCGGCGCTGAAGAGTTAATCGCGAAGCTGTTAAGTGATAAGGCATTGCTTGAAACCCTTTCAAAGAAGCCTGAAACAGAAGGGGCCACTGAGTAGGCCTTAGAAAAAGCGTAACAGATCGTTATAGATAGATTGAGATTGATAAGCTTTGAAGCTAAAAGAGTAAGAGGATTGAGATATGACCGAAGAGGTTATGGAAGCGCCCGTCGCCGATGTTGAACAAGCGCCTATTGAGCCAAATGAGTTTGCTGCACTGTTGAGCAAAGAGTTTAAGCCTAAGTCTGAGCGGGTTAAAGATGAGGTGACCCGTGCTGTACAGACACTTTCAGAACAGGTCGTTGAAGGGGCTACGGTGTCAACCGATACCATCGGTACCATCAATGCAATTATTGCTCAGATTGATAAGAAATTAACGGAACAGGTGAATGAGATTATTCACCATGAGGCTTTCCAAGAGGTGGAGAGTGCGTGGCGCGGATTGAATTATCTGGTCAATAATACTCAAACCGATGAGATGCTGAAGATTCGAGTGATGAATGTTGAGAAGGGTGAGCTGCGAAAAATGTTTCGCCGTTTCGAAGGGGTTGCCTGGGATCAGAGCCCACTCTTTAAGCAGCTCTATGAGGCGGAGTATGGACAGCTTGGAGGGGAGCCCTATGGCTGCCTCGTAGGCGATTACTACTTTGATAACAGTGCAAAGGATGTGGAAATTCTCAGTGGTATGGCAAAAATCAGTGCCGCGTCCCATGCGCCTTTTCTCTCTTCTGTAGCCCCTACGTTGCTGCAGATGGATAACTGGGCCGAGCTGACCAATCCTCGTGATCTGGCAAAAATCACCACCACACCTGAGTATGCCGCATGGCGTTCATTTCGTGAGTCAGAAGATTCGCGCTATGTCGGATTAACCATGCCACGCTTTTTAGCGCGTCTGCCCTATGGGACCAACAGTGACCCTGTTGAAGCATTTGATTTTGAAGAGGATATGGAAGGTGCCGATTCTGGCAAATATACCTGGGCAAACTCAGCTTATGCCATGGCGGTCAACATCAACCGAGCGTTTAAAGAGTATGGGTGGTGTTCACGCATTCGAGGCATCGAGTCAGGAGGGGCCGTTGAGGGTTTACCGGCGCATACCTTCCCAACCGATGACGGCGGGGTTGATATGAAGTGCCCTACGGAGATTGGTATTGCCGATCGACGTGAAGCGGAACTCTCGAAATTGGGGCTTATGCCGCTCGTGCATAGAAAGAACTCTGATTTTGCTGCTTTTATTGGTGCTCAGTCGGTTCAGCAGCCGTTTGAATATGAAGATCCGGTTGCCACCGCCAATGCAAAACTCTCTGCTCGACTGCCTTATTTGTTTTCGAGCTGCCGCTTTGCACACTACTTGAAATGCATTGTGCGCGATAAAATCGGCTCTTTTGGTTCGCGCAGTGAGATGCAGCGCTGGTTAACGGATTGGATCATGAACTATGTGGATGGTGATCCGGAAAACTCATCCGAGACGGTTAAAGCAAAATACCCACTGGCGGAGGCTGAAGTTCAAGTCCATGAAGTGGAAGGTGAGCCAGGCTTCTATGCTGCGAAGTTCTTTTTACGGCCTCACTATCAGTTAGAAGGTATGTCGGTATCGCTGCGATTGGTGTCGAAGCTGCCGTCTGCCGGCTAATCTGGATCGCTTGCCATTGAGGCGGTCTAAGGCGTTACTCAGCCGTATTCATACCGTATTAATACCATGCTAATACCGTATTAATACCGTTTTTTTCATGCGGTTGAGTAATACAATAGTGACTTAACATACGAAAACTTACTATGAAACCCAACGTCGCAAGGCGTTAACAAAAGGAGAAGTGACCATGGCTGTTGATATGTTTCTGAAAATCGAAGGCATTGACGGTGAATCAAAAGATAAGGCGCATAAAAATGAGATTGATATCCTCTCTTGGAGCTGGGGAGCCTCTCAGTCAGGGACCATGCATATGGGTGGTGGCGGCGGAGCCGGTAAGGTGAACGTCCAAGATCTATCTTTCACTAAGTACCTTGATAAAGCATCAACCAATCTATTCAAAAATGTCTGCAATGGTCGACACATTCCAGAAGCGGTGTTGACT
>JAYPBG010000428.1:343-2801 GCA_038124075.1 Gammaproteobacteria bacterium | reverse complement strand
GCCTTTAACAACGGTACCGTCCAAGATCGCATTGAACGCCTCCTCTTCAGAGTGAAACACGCGCGCACTCCCTGTAAAAGCCAACCCCTCTTTTCCGGTAATTTTCGCAACCGCCCCTGTCGGAGAGAGGTTGCCTTTTAAAACCACAAGATGACTCTCTTGTTTAATGGGGCGATCCAGCGGCATAATGATCTCTTGCCCTTCTGGATAAGGGGTCACCTCTTTTAAGTTATCCGCCAATGTTTCACCGGTCACCGTTAAACAGCCGCCATGCAGAAGACCCGCATCCAGCAGCATCTTCATAAGTGGCTGTATGCCCCCAATGGCCACCAGCTCCGACATCATGAATCGGCCTGAAGGGCGTACGTCAGCCAGTACTGGGACTCGCTTGCCAATACGGACAAAATCATCCAAAGAGAGATCCACATCAACAGCATGCGCCATGGCCAGAAGATGAAGCACCGCATTGGTCGAACCGCCTAATGCAATCACCACCGTTATGGCGTTTTCAAATGCGTGTTTGGTCATAATGTCGCGAGGCTTAATATCTTTCTCTAACAGCTTTAAAACCGCAGCACCGGCACGACGACAGTCATCCATCTTATGCTCTGAAACAGCGTCTTGAGCCGAGCTGTTTGGCAGGCTCATGCCCAGTGCCTCAATCGCGGATGCCATCGTGTTAGCTGTATACATACCACCGCAGGAGCCTGGCCCTGGAATCGCCGTCTCCTCAATCTCTTTGACTTGAATCAGATCCATCTCACCTTTGGCGTGTGTGCCAACCGCTTCAAAGACAGAAATAATATCCGTATGATTTTGACCAGGCTGAATGGTACCACCATAAATAAAAACAGACGGCCGATTTAAGCGCGCCAGACCAATCATGCAACCCGGCATATTTTTGTCGCAGCCCCCAATCGCAATCACACCATCAAACCCTTGGCACCCTGCAACGGTTTCGATGGAATCGGCAATCACCTCACGTGATACCAACGAGTAACGCATGCCCTCAGTACCCATTGAGATACCATCAGAAATGGTGATGGTATTGAAGATCACCGCTTTACCGCCTGCTGCGTCGGTGCCTGCAGCGGCTTCATCGGCCAAGGTATTGATGTGCATATTGCACGGCGTAACCATACTCCACGTGCTGGCAATGCCCACCTGAGGTTTCGAAAAATCATCATCGCCAAACCCAACCGCACGCAACATGGCTCGACTGGGCGCCTGTGCAACACCATCAACAACGTGGCTGGAGTATTTACGTGTATCACTCATAGTTCATTCCTGCTCAATTTAATAACTGTTTAACTCAAATACGTTTAAAGGGCTTTTAAAAAGACCTTTGATTTGCGCTGAAAATTGTATCGATTTTGACGTTCCACCGGCAACCGCTCCACGGGCGTCTCTTTAAACCCGTGCTCAATAAACCAATGGGCTGTACGCGTGGTTAACACAAAGAGATGGTTAAGGCCCAAACCGCGGGCACGCTGCTCAATCTGGGACAGCAGTATGTCACCTTTTTTCTGTGATCGGTACTGCTCACTGACAACGAAGCAGGCGAGCTCACCATAGCCGGACGCTTTATCCGGAAACAGCGCCGCCGCCGCCACAATAGCACCATCGCGTACAATGACGGTAAACTGCTGGACCTCTTGCTCCAACCGCTCTCTCGACCGGCGCACCAGAATCCCTTGCTGCTCAAGAGGGCGGATCAACTCGATGATGCCCGCAACATCATCAATCGTTGCATAGCGCATCACCTCATACGCCTCCAGTGAGAGCATTGTACCAACACCGTCTCGAGTAAACAGCTCCTGAGGCAGGGCGCCCACCACATTAAACCCAATCAGGTGCGCTCGCTCAACACCCTGCTGACATGCTGAACAGGCCGCAGCCAGCGGCTTTTTGATCGGCTCATTTCGCGCCCACAGGGCCGCATCAATGGCTTGCGGGCATATCTCTCTTATGACGCTGGACGCGGCATCGAGCACACCCTCTTGCTCTGTCAAATAGATCAACTTATCCGCCTGAATGGCCACCGCCACCTCAGACGCTACCGCCTCATAGCAGAGGTTAAATATCTCCCCCGTCGGCGAATAACCAATCGGTGAGATCAAAACAATGTTGCCATAAGCAAGCTGCTGAGCTATTGAGAGACAGTCCACCTTGCGTACTTCACCGGTATGGTTGTAATCCACACCCTCAATGATCCCCAGCGGTTTGGCGGTAATCAGATTACCGCTGTGTACACGTATACGGGCACCGTGCATAGGGGAGTTTGCCAACCCCATCGACAGAGCCGCCTCGATGGTGAGTCGTGTCGAACCAGCCGCATCCAGCACGGCCGGAAGAATCGCCATGCTTGTAACACGGCGCCCCAGATGAAACTGAGAGATCAGCGTCTTCTGATCACCTTTTTGGTTTGTCAAACGCCGCTCAATCTGGGGCCTTATGC
>JAYPBG010000428.1:0-333 GCA_038124075.1 Gammaproteobacteria bacterium | reverse complement strand
GCCTTATGCCATGCACCAGAACCAACCGGATACCCAAGCTGTTCAACAACGCAATGTCGTGAATGATCTGTTCAAACGCTTGCGTATCGATCGCTTCACCGCCGAAAGCGATCACAAAGGTTTTTCCACGATGCTGATGAATGTACGGGGATGTATCTCGAAACCACTGCACAAAGTGATGGGCAGGGTAACTGGCAGGGTGACTGACATGACCCGTATGACCGGTCTGGCCGTGGCTATCGTCAGGTGAACAGCTCATCCGTAGGCGCCTCCAATATCTACCTCCAATACAGGCCTCCAATATAGGCCGAAAAAAGACTTAGAATAGGCCTA
>JAYPBG010000427.1:1913-2807 GCA_038124075.1 Gammaproteobacteria bacterium | reverse complement strand
AATCCAAGAACCTTTAAAAAACATACTCTCCTCATAGTTTCTCTCTCCTGTTTCCTATTTCCTTGGCGGTATGTATCAATATAAACGTCAGTATGTATATATAGCGTCTTGAATCATTGACCTCCTTAGATTAATTAACCTCTTTAGATTAAACATCACATGCAAGATTAAAAATTACATGCACCGGTTCGAAGACATAACACCATCAATCGTGCATCGCGGGTGTCAATTTTACCGTTATTATCCAGATCCCTAGGGTCATTGGGTCCATAGGCATCGGTGTTGCGTGCTTGAAGCAGAATGTCTAAGTCGTCATTATTGATGGCGCCATCCCCATTAAAATCACCGGGACGCTCCGTGGGGGATACTGAGGTTATGATGAGCTCAGAGAAGTCGATGATCATGTCGTCAACCACCACCATATTAAATTCACCGTCGAGTAATGTTCCTAAGAGATTTCTAAACGCTTCAGGCTGTTCAGACCAATGTGCACCAGGGCCGCCTGCAGTATCGACGGTGCGCACCGGTGCTTTGGCGAGATTGAACGCCACGGTGTGCACCTCCCCATCAGCCGGTTCGCGCCCAATAAGGTCACGAAATGCGATGACAGGCAGAAAACCGACCGATGCGCTGCTTTCAACGGATTGGTCATAAATGATAAAGTCATTGTGCACGAGACTGCTGTTGCCTTTGACTTTCAGGCGAAGTGTGGCATCGGTAATCTGTGCATCGGTCGGTAGGGTGAATCTGTGCGTAAAACCTACCGGCCTGTCATGTCCAACAGCATCCAGGTCCTGACCCGCGCCTTGGCCTGGGTCGGATGCTATGGTATCAATAATCGACTGGACCCGAGCGGATCGAAAAGGTGTGTCATCAGGGTCGCCTGGATGGAAG
>JAYPBG010000427.1:0-1903 GCA_038124075.1 Gammaproteobacteria bacterium | reverse complement strand
ATGCGATCCACCTTGGTCGCTTGCCCTAAACCAAATGTGGCGGCCAGCGGGACTTGAGGACCGAAGTGCCCATGCCCGGCATAAATCTCTCGCGTGTAGGTTGTGCCACCGGCCTCGAGGGTGATGCGCGCACCTATCGCGCTTTTATTGCTCTGCTGACCTCCCTTTAAGAGCAGGGTGATCCAGTTATTGAGGTGCCCAACCTCATTCCTCCACAGTTGCACGCCGTCGTTACCTGTAAACCCAATGAGCAGGTCTTCATCACCATCCAGATCATAATCAAGTGGGCTTGCATTATGAGGCGGTAGATTAAGCTGATTGATATGCTCTAGCCCTGATTCGGAGGTCACAATATTAAACGTATGCGTCGGTGATTGGCGAAAAAGATCGATATGATCGTCGCGGCCCAGCGTGTGAGTATGAGGGGCGCTTGGGTTTTGAGCGCAGGACGCCCTTCCGGTTTGACTGATAACAAAATCGGCCAACCCATCATTGTCGATATCCAGCCAGCTGCCATAGTGATCCCGATGATGGCAGGTATCCGGGTCTTCAGGTCGGCTAATGAAATCCCAGTTAAATTGTTGCGTGCCTGTTTCACTCAATTGGTTAATCAGCAGCGCTGAGCTGGGCCTGCGTTGCCCACTGACTGAGATATCAGCACCGTGCACCATCAGCTCTAAAAAATCGATATCAGCGTCATTGTCAAAGTCTCTGGGCATTGAGCCCCAAGAGCAGCTGTTTCTTATATTGGGATCGGAGCCGTGGCCCGCGCCTATAAATTTCCCGTACTCTGAGACCTGTTGGAGTTGAGTAAAGGTTGCATTGCTGTTGTTCTGCCAATGTATGGATTGTGCGCGGCAGTAGACCGGTGCAAAAAGATCCATCCATCCGCTGTTGTTTACGTCTGCCGCGCTCACCGCGTAGGTGGGCAGCTCGAAGTTCAACCCTGCGCTTGCGGTGACGTTAGTGAATGAGCCGTCACCGTGCCCACGATAAAGTTGATCACTAAAAAACTGATGACCAAATGCAACACCCGAAAACCAATTGCCTATAAAAATATCGATATTACCGTCACGATCATAATCGAGAAAGACAGCCGATGATGTGTTTAAAATCCCGTCGTCATGAAAGGTGGTATCTGAGGCGAGGGTGAAGTGGCCATGGCCATCATTTAAAAAGAGGTCATTTCTATCCCCTATATCGGTATACTGAGCGGGATTATGCACATGAAGGCCGGAGAACATATCCAGGTCACCGTCATTATCGACATCCGCAAAGACGGCAAAGGATGAGTGTCGGCCTTGTGTGGTACCACGCCGATTGGCTCGAATGCCGGATTGAGCTGTCACATCAACAAATGTTCGGCTCGTAGGGTCGGCTGGGTTATTGCCTGGTACATTGAGAAAAAGGAACTGCTTGTCTAAGACGTCGCCTGTACTTTCATTGGGTCGCTTATGAAGCAGAAGGTCGGGGTAGTGATCACCGTTGATGTCGGCAATGGCGATACGAAAGCCCTGCACACCTGACAACCCGGTGCTGCTTGTGGCGTTTGAAAAATAGGGGGTAGGGGGGTGTTGTGCATAAGTTAAGGGTGCAAAAATAGATAATAAGATAGATAAGATGGGTGCCAAAGTAGATGGATGATAACGATAATAACGTTTCATAGCCCTCCTCCTTCCCAGTGGGTCAATTGAGGCTCTACTTTCAAAGTTGGTTCAAAGTTGAAATAGAATACTGGCTAGATACGGTATGGCATTATACAAACATTACGTCATAACGTATTTTTTATGCTACTCCTGAAAAACCTCTATGACAATAGGGGAATTTGCTTTTTTATGTGTTTTTATGGGATGTTTTTATGGGACACCCATATTTTACTTTATGGGTGTCCTTGCTCGCTTTT
>JAYPBG010000426.1:0-2809 GCA_038124075.1 Gammaproteobacteria bacterium | reverse complement strand
TCATGAGCGATTAACACGAAATTAACCTGTTGCACTTCGGAGTTGAAACCGCGTATTTTAAATAACAGAACTGTGCGACTGCAACCAGTATCAATAAAAATGATATCTCCCAAGAGATATAGAGCCATAGGGTATTTTGACAAGGATCTTCCATATAGGCTTCCTAATTTAAATACCTAATTTAATTAATAATAGACGCTATAGCCGCTTGACAAGTAATGTACCTGGGAATGGAAGGCAACAACGATACATTGCTTGTCAAGCGGCTATACTTAGATCATTTTGGTTGACTGATCCCTGGTCTTCAATTACTTACACTGGTACAGAGGAGGTAAGGGACAGATAACTGTATCGGTATAATATTATAGGAAACTAGTTGCCATTATTGCCATCAGCGTAACCATTATGATTTTATTGTTATGTCCATGAATAAAGTATGGAATTTATAAAGACTGCTATACTATCACAAATATACTTTCACTAAACTAAATCGTTGCACTAAACAATAGTGTTCAATTGTTAACCTAATATTATTATCTAGTGCATTTATCCAGTAATGTATTATCTAACGTTAACTTCGAGCGTGATATTATGGACAAAATGGTCAAACTCATAAAACCCTTTTTTAAACGGGTGCTCCCGTCTCTGCTGCTCCCGTCACTGATCTTGACAGCACCATTCGCTCACGCTGAAAGTTCAACGCCACAGGAGATCATCATTGCTGCAGACGACTGGTGTCCCTATAACTGTGACCCCAACAGTGAGACCCCAGGCTATATGGTTGAAATTGCCAAAGAGGCCCTTGAGGCGGTATCACCAGGCCAATACAGAGTGACTTATATTCAAAGACCCTGGGAACGCGCAATGCGCATGGCCCGCATCGGCCAACAAGTTCATGGCATTATAGGCGCTATCGCATCAGAAGCTGAAGGCCTTCATATTCCAGATGAGGCTCAAGGTCTGATGTTTGTTAAACTGTTCACCAAAAAAGGAAACCCATGGACCTTTTCCGATACCGCTCAGATGAAAAAAGACAATATCCTCCTAGGGGCTGTTTCCGGTTATGACTACGCAGAAAATATTTCCAATTACATCAAAGACTACCCCGAGAATGTTAAGCTGGTCTATGGTGATCCACCACTGCCAAAATTACTTAATCTGATCAACCTTAAACGCATCGATACGCTGATCGAAGATCAAGCCGTTTTCTGGTACAACATTAAAGCCCTAGGCTATAATCCTGATGATTTTTCTGTTGCTGGAAGCATCGACCAACCACAAAAGCTTTTCCTTGCGTTTCATGATAAGAACATTGCTGAACAGGTCGGTAAAGGTACAAAGCTGTTACGTGAAAATGGACGACTAGCAAAAATATTAGAAAAATACAATATTCAAGATTGGAAATAATAAAATCACATATCAATAGAACACTCAATAATGATCATTTTAACATCGCTCGAAGTTAAAACCGTATACGAAAATACAGATTAACAGAGATGACTGTTTCATTAAAACACTCTATTGGACTGCGCCTATTAAAAGTGGTCTTTAGCTGCTACTTGCTGGTGACCATAGCGGTTACCAGCGTTCAACTCTATATCGAGTATCAAAATATAGAGGAAGCCGTACTCACCGAACTCTATAATATCGGTAGATCATTTGAAGACAGCATCGCCAATGGCATATGGGAGTATAATACCGATGCTTTAGAATCCAACATAGCTGGCATTGCAAAAATTGGTCTCATTGATGGCGTTCTGATTATCGGAACGCAAGATGAAATCTATGCCCATACACCGGGTTTTGAACAAAGAGTACCTGAATCACACACACTGAAACATCACACTTTTGCTCACGGAACCGCACGAAAAGTTTTCCTATCAAGCAGCGATCCAAACAGTAACACTCATCATTCATTCTATGAATATGCCTTCAATGTAAAGTATATAATGAGCAATAATACGACATCTGAGATCGGTAAGACCTATTTTTACAGCTCAAATAACGCCGTAGTCAGCCGAGTGACGGAGAGCTTCATATTAATTCTCACCAACGCCGTGATCAAGACCACTGGCCTGTGGATTATTTTCTTAATTACGGCACAACGAATGGTGGCCAAGCCATTAGGACAGCTCACTTTGGCCTCTGATGCACTCAGTAAAAATGAAACCTACCCTGATATCGATAAAGATTTAACAGAGCGAGCGCACTCTAAGCACATGGATGAACTGAGGATACTCGCCATGAGTTTTCTCAATATGAGAAACACCATCCATGACAAAATAGAGAATTTAAACAATCTAAATAAAATTGCTATCGCACTGACTCAAGCTCATACCCGTGAACAGGTCATGCAGCACGTCACCTATTTAGTCCAAATGAGCTTTAAAATTCAAGGCCATACCATCTTCTCATCTAAACAACTTGATACACCGCAAATAATAGACTCTTTCTCCAACGGTTTTGCGGAACAACCTCACTCATTTAATCCAATCCACGAGAAAGACAACCCCATTCACTCCGATCCTTACAAATATCATATGAGTGTGCTGCGCAGCCGTCATACCCCAGTTTACTATCACTCCAGTACCCAAAGAGAGGGAGTGTTTGACCCAGAACATGTCGATCATGACAGTGAGGATCTCTTACAAAAATTCAAATCCCAACCAAGCCACTACGCCTTCATCTATCTTCCTCTGGTGCATCAGGATAAATACTATGAAGAGATTATATTTATGGGAGAATTGGAAACGCATTTGGGTGCGGCTCTTTTCTAACGACGCATAAATCTTTAAGAAACAGCAGTTTA
>JAYPBG010000425.1:0-2813 GCA_038124075.1 Gammaproteobacteria bacterium | reverse complement strand
GAGGTTGGTTCTGAGGTTGGTTCTGAGGTTGGTTCTGAGGTTGGTTCTGAGGTTGATTCTGAGGTTGATTCTGAGGTTGATTCAAAGATTGATTCTGAGCTAATTAAGTCATTAGCCAGTCTAATGGGTGATATTCAGCATTTCACTCATCAGGATGAACAGCTCATATCGAAATTAAGAACCTTGTTTGCTGACTGGTTAGTGAAGGTGTGTGCAGTCGAGACGGACGACGATACGTCTCATGTGGAGCGGGTTGAATCCACGCTGCGTGGTTTTTTCAAGGATTTTTATTACCAGCCGGTTTCGGATGTGAATGAAGCCAAAACGCATATTGAACAATTTCAGTGCTGTCTCGATGCGATTAAAACTGCGCTGCCCTATATTTCTGTGAGTGCTTAGGGCGTGAGATTGTCAAAACTGAGTCTTCTATAGCTGCTTGACAAGTAATGTACCTAGGCGCACGATGAGTCCAAGCCGCTGAGCGTATAGATAATACGTGATGCGGTTGGGCGAGGAAGGCAACAACGGTACAGTACTTGTCAAGTGGCTATACCTCATCTTAGCGGAGAAGAGCCATACAGCCTATAGAGCAGGCTATTGGCTATGCTGGCGTTTTCTAGCACTTTTCCAGCACTAAGTGCCATTTATCTCACTCCCGTCATATAAACCAAACCATTATGGAGTGGCTATATAGCATTTCCCATGGCGGATAACGATTGGTTTTATTGGTCTTCTAGCTGCGTTGTTAGTGAGATCTATGCGATTAATATAAAAAAGAGTTGAAATCACGCCAGCTTACTTTAGATGCACTGTTTTTAGTATAAATATCGTAATGACTACCCCATTCACCGTGGGGACGCTCAGTAAAACGGATGAGATTTTTAGGTAAACCAGCTGCCTCCAATGTAGATAATGGCCCAGATGGCGCAGAGCTTTTTCGAGTACTGGTTATTGGCTGATAGCTAACGATATTTTTACTTCCGTCTGAATTTACAGAGACCAATCCCGTCTCAGGAGAAAAACTTTTGCCAATTTTATCTAAACCGAGAATCCGTGAAAGATAGTTTTCTATTTGCCCCTTATCAATATACGTGTCCGCATACCCACGTATAACTGAATCAATGCTCTCAGGTAGTTTTCCGTCATCAGAAACAATGGGGTCTTGATTGTAGATCAGTTTGATTATATCAGGGCTTTCTGGGAATGCCTTCCCTAAAGCCATCAATTTATTAGGATAATCTAATGCACCTTGGCGGTAAAGCGTTCTCACATGATCTAAAGCAAGGAACACCGCACAACGATAGCCACAATACCCATCCTCATGAATTGTAACCGGAGAATAACCTTTTTCCGATAGCGCTATCGACGTCGGCTCAGGCCCTACCGGATTATATTTTTCGTCATCGGAAAAATAACGATCTACCGCCTTATGCTGTATGCGATCTTCATTATCTTTCAGCCTCTTCTCTAAAACCTCTATGGAATTATTTATAAAGTTATCAATCTTCACATCTCGATCGATATCTTCATCAGAAGATACGATATCCAAAGGGCTATTATAGTGATTTTTCCACGTATCATCATAATCAAAAGCCATGTCCTCATTATAGGAATAAATAATATCTTGATAAATTTCACTTTTATCAGCCTTATTAAACGTTGATATAGCCCCCTTTAACAAGTGTGATTTTACTTTAAGGTAAGCAGTGTGACTGAGAGTGTTTTTCAAAAGCCCTAAGTGGGCCTCAATACTGCAATCGCCTCCCCTTTGGCCTCGCCTGAACGTTTGAGGCATATGCCGCTGACCTAGATCTTTTATAACTTTGCGAAGCGATTCCATACTGTTATCATCCAGTGTGTTGACCAACTTTTGTGAAACACTGTCACTTCCAATTGATTTCAAAGTATCAGTAATATCAACCGTTAGATCTATAGCCACTTTCTCTTTGCGCGTTAGCGACTGAATAGCCGAGCCATTTCCACCATCGGAATCAAGCAAGGTCAAATTAACTCGGTCTCCCTTTTTAGAAATCATCAGATTAGTAGCGTGACGCTCGTTACTAACATCAAAAAATGCCTTATCATTACTAGAATTAGAGACTCTATCCAACTGCTCTTTCAACCTAGATATTTGACTGATTTTATCACTCTCAGAACCGTAGCTAGATAGCAAGTTTTCAATCATTCCATCATTGTATAGATCTACGGTAGACTCCAACTCCTGACGCTCACCCTGAGTTAAATGCTCCTTACATGAGTCCAGCAGATCCGTAATCGATGCATAAATCATCTGCCGTCCATAATAACCAATACCAGTCCTGAAGTTTCTTGCAAGCAGGTTCGCATAGTGCACTGGAGAAGAAATGAGAAGACCTGGGTAGGTGGGGCTGGTTATCGAAAGCGGCTTAGCAGCCGTTGAACTCCGTATATCATCACTCTGTTTACGAATAAGCGCACGAACCAACTTGGGGCTACTGTCAACCATACTCAGAAACTTATTAAGATCAAGAAGCATTATAAACTTCTGATCATCGCTTCATTGCACTTGTTTGACCTTTATTCTCAGTAAAACCTGAAGATCCGTTTTTTCACTTTCACTCAGATTTGAGCTCTGGTATCGCTCTTGCAGCTGATCTAAATTTACAGCGTTCTGACCTGGATTATTCGCACTTTTATTCAAAGACATTGAGGGCATAATAGCAGAATCGGAGTTTAATAATTCAGACGATATATATTTTCCAAAATCACCCAACGTATCCAACTTTTTAGTAAGGGCGGCATCAACCAGAGATTTCCTCTCTTCAGGTTTACAT
>JAYPBG010000424.1:0-2825 GCA_038124075.1 Gammaproteobacteria bacterium | reverse complement strand
TTTATGCGTCGTTAGAAAAGAGCCGCACCCAATAACTATGAGCATAAAGAGACTCTTAAGAGCCACATTAACGGCAGCATTAACGACAGCATTTACCATTCCGCTTCATGTTAACGCAGAGATTTCAAGTAAAATAAAAATGAAAGCGGATAACATTGCTGCATCCGGATCCGTTGCCGCCGGTTTTTCAGCCGTATCTAAAAGTAAATTATCAGAAAATCAAGTCATTTCAGAATTTGAAGGCTTGGGCAAAGAGGTGTTAGCTGCCGCAAAAAAATGGGGCGCAGACGGCGAACTGATTGATTCTCCTCCTGCGTTTCGACGTTTTTTGTTTTTCGATTATCTTACGCGAGGCACCCCGATCATTGCAGCAGCCAGCAACCCTAACGACCTTCTTGTGAACGGTGATGCATCGGTTGAGATTATTTTTGAAGATGAGGGCTTAGTAGCTGCAGCCAATGATATGATGGATAAAAAGATTGATTCTCCACAATATCAAGAGGTTGGTGAATATATTTTAGCTGGCTATCCAATGATGCCAACAGGGGCCAAAGCTCAAAAGTGCATCAGCTGCCATGCGTCCGAAGAAGTGGGTCGACCTTACCCTGAAGGCCATAAAATTCTAGGTTATACGTTTGTCGCTATTCCAAAGTAATCCTTTCTAAGGGTTACTTTTCTATAACAGATACAAAACGTATTAATTAATAATTAATTATTATAAAAAAGCTATTAGGGTACTATGATTACGCTCTCTATTAGAAACTTGCTTTTTGTACTTGTTACAACGACTGTCGTACCTTCGATGGTATTTATTGCGTATCTAAATTATAATATTGCACAAGTTGCGGAGCTATCCAACAGTCAAAGCGAAAAAATTGGGGACCAAGTTTTCAAGCTCAATGGGTTGTCAAGACAGATAGCAACACAAGATGAGGCATTATTATTAGAAAAGAAGCTATTGATAGAACAGGGCCTACTCTCTGAACGCGTGCGAGAAATTGAACAGCTCCACTTCTCATTTTCTGAACTAGGGAAATCCGCCTTTGCAGCAACCATAACTCGAAGGGTTAATCTTCGAAATAAGTACGATGAAGAAAAGGCACTTTTTCTAGAAGAGATCACGATGGCAGTCAATGAAAAGCAACTTATTGACCCTCTTGTTATAACAAACATCGCACAGTACACTGCTCACACTGACGAATCACTCAGAGCATCTGGACACCGCAACCCCCGCCCCGCACTACGCCAACTTACAGTTTCTGTATCCACCCTAACAGAAGAGATCAACACCCTCTTCAATGAAGCCGCACACAGTTACGAGGAAAAACAACGTAAGAGCGTAGATAAAACAAATGATGTCATTGATACCGTCATGAGTGGCTCAACCTCTATACTCAAATTTTCAGATGACGTCTTAGCGGCATCTGAAAACGTTGAGGGAGCCGCCAAGAAAAACATTAGAAAAGCTGAAAATCTTCAAAATATCTCTTGGTTTATTTTTATCGCACTCACCATACTATCCCCTGTCGCTGCATTTATAATCTCATCTAAAATTTTAAAACCACTTTTAGGAGCCCAACGCGTCGTCCGAGATATTACACGAGAGCGTGATCTGAGCCACGCTCTCCCTAAGGCTGAGGGAGAGACGGGGGCGCTGCTAAGTGCTTTTAATGCGCTTATGCAGGATATGGCTGAGGCGCTGGGCGATACCAAGAAAAGCGCAGACTTCTTTACACAAGCGGCATCAGAGTTAGAACAAGCCGCACATGAAAATTTGTCTCGAGTCACGGAGCAAAAGAGCGCTTCTACTTTGGCCTGCCAAGAACTCACTGCACTGGATAAGAGTACTGAGCGAACAGCCGATCTTGTGCAATCGGCTGAGCAGTGCGCCTTTGATGCAACAACGGTAGCAAATCAGGGTGCTGAAGTGATCAGCAATACACTGAAATCATTTCTTAAGTTGCACGATGTGGTCAATCAGTACCAATCGGCTACAAACACGCTGTTTGATTCAATAGCCAGCGTTACCATCATCTTGGATTCCGTTGAGGCCATTTCAAGCCAGACCAACCTATTAGCCCTCAATGCCGCCATTGAGTCTGCGCGAGCGGGTGAACAAGGCAGAGGCTTTGCGGTGGTGGCCGATGAGGTGCGTACGCTTTCAATCAAAACGGAAGAGTCCGTGAGCGAGATTCGGACTAAGCTCTCAGGGCTGCAGAGCAACATCAGTGAGACACGCACGCTTATCGAACAAGGCACCACGGTTGCTCAAGAGGGTTCAGATTTAGCAGAATCGGCAAAGGATTCTGTTGAATTGATTACTCAATCCATTCAACAGATCCGATCCATCACCAATGAGGCTGCCAGCATCAGCTCTGAAACAAACAGACTCTCTCAAAGAGCGGCCACCGCCATCAGTGATATCAATAAAAAAGCCGATAACGTCGAAAAACTATCAAGCAGCCTAGTGGACGCTTCTACAGATTCTAAAGAGTACGCAGGCAAACTGCATGATCTGGTCTCAAAATTCAAAATTTAAACATCGACCAAACATCGAATAAAAATCAATCAAGGCTCTGAGCTGGACTTTGAACTCAAAACACCGGCCTTCAACCCCAAAATCAAACCGACCACCAAGCCACCTAAGTGAGCCATATTAGCCATTGGGCCTATCCACCTCTCCAAGAGGCCAGTAAAGCCTAATACCAACCAGAAGAGGATCTGCACCATCACTGCACCAGGAACCTGAATACCCAAATGCGGCTTAAGTTGTCGCTGGCGCGAAATAGATTGCTCAAATTCACGCCGCCTTCTTGTGTTCTTGC
>JAYPBG010000423.1:0-2829 GCA_038124075.1 Gammaproteobacteria bacterium | reverse complement strand
GTACGAAATAACTTGAACATTTAAAGCGAATTCAGGAGTTGCAAATGCCCAAGTATTTCATACCCATTCCTGGCTTTGACATTTTAAGCTTTTCAAGTTCTCAAAGGGAAAGAGTATAAGGGACGTGGAAAAATACTTTATCCACGTCCCTAAGCAACCCTTGAATAATCGACATTGAAAAAAAACAAAAATTATCTCATAATCCTCCACAGCCATGATCAAACATGAACCTTTTACTCTCTACTCTCTAAAAGGCACCTGATCTAAACATTTTCTCAGCACGCTGTTGACAAGAGTAAAAACCGAAAAAACTTACGAAATGAATCAGATAATGAATATTCAAACCCCAGAAAACAGACAACTCCCTCAATCTTTGAGCCAAAGCCTAAACCAAACGGCAGCTGTTAACAGCTTAGCAAACAACGACACATCAACGCTGAACAATATAAAACTGACCTCACCCCCTAGCGCACTAAACATTCGGCCAGCCTTTCAACCGCTCTTAACGGCATCTTTTAAGATGAATTTCATTATCCAAGAGGCCAACAAAAATCTATCCACTTTTTTTCAAAGCTCAAACTCTTTGAGCCACTCTCAGAATAAAGCAGAGAGCGAGAGACAGTACTCAGACGGCCACCCTTTCTCCGATCACTTTTTTGACAACTTGCACAGTAATAGGCAGTTAAAAGAACACTGCTCAAAGCTCTGCGCGCACACCGTCTCTGCGCTAGAAAGCGAACTAAAAAATCACGAGAAGCTTAATGCTTTTAAAAAGGGTGGAACATTCAGAATCTATTTACTGAAGCGTTGCAGTCACCCAGAATCTGCCGTTCCACTTCTTAAAGAGACCGCCATTTTTTGCCGACAGCTTGTGGAGAGTTTAGAAAATTCAATGGACTCTTACAAACACGTTGAAGAGACGCTGGCAATATTTCCTCCTCATAGCATAGAGGACTATCAATGCGCTCATGGCACTCGAGCCCGCCTGTTCGAAGCGCTGAGCTTTTTCAATCTCAACAACGGCAACGCTACGACACTTCCTAGATATCTAACGCAGCAGATAAGCAATACACTCCAGGAGTATATAAGCACCGCAATCATTGAGTACCAACTAACCCGTTATGTTCGTAACGGTCTTCAAGTTCATCTACATTCCATGGTCACCAGTCTCCTTATAGGCACGGAGGAGGTCATTAAGCGAGATGGCTTTGCTCTACTCCCTCTCAAAGAAATCCCAGCGGTCATTATTTATAAGCTTCTTACCGAAGCTCCGATAGCCATCAAGCAACAGGCAAAAAGTCTAACTGAATCGCTTGCCGTAGGGGCTACAGGTCTGCTCAATGAAATAGAGCAATGCCGTGATTTTAATGCACCCTCCGCAGGGTCTCAAATTCACTCCATACGAGAGCACCCAATCAATGAGTTAATGAAAGAGTACATCGCCTTTGATCCAGCAGGGGGACAATTTATTAAATTAGATGATGAAACATGCCAACCTAAATACTGGAACACTCAAGCCATCGAGAAACAGATAAACAGCACGCTGTATAAGCATCTTTTAGATAAACCATCCGAAAAGCCAATCGGCGGCACATACATACCGTATAGTCAGCTCTTTAATGCAGAGCAAATGGATGCCGTGGCCACCCACCTTGCAGAGTACCCCAATCATTCAAGGGGCGTGATGGGTATTGATGAATCACTCTTCCCCCTATATGTTATGGCAACTGTTAAACTGGGCGGAAGCCCTCTCTACTCCCTCATGATCACACAGCGCATCGGAGAGTTACTGCATCAGAAAGAGAACCCAACACAGATAGAGACAGACAGTTTAATCAACCTCTTTGCTGGATTTGGCCGACTCAGAGATCTTGCAAAAGATGATTCGCTGACGCCCCTTGCTAAAGAACGACTGAAAAAAATCATTCAAGCAATAGAGCCCGTCATAACCCAATCAATACCAGAGGACAACGATGATAGCGCCCTAACTCAAAACAGCGAAGGTTATCCGCAGCTCTATACCTATCTTCTAGCTCCTAAAGATTATTTTAGACCAAGAAACCGTGTAAAAAAGTCTCAAGCACTGGCAGCCGAGTTGATTTCAGGCAACGCCCCCGTCTCTATTTGGGATAATCTATTAACCATTAAATCTTTCAAAAAGGACTTAAAATCTGGGCTGCATATACCTTTTTCAGCACAACCTTACCCTCAATGTGAAGCGCTTATATTGCGGCTCCAAAATCACAACCAAACACTTTTACGCCAATACCTCTCTGCACTGCTGCCCAATTTAATGAAAGCGCATGATACCGAGACCCTTCAGCGCATTCTGCAATTACCCATACAAACAAAACATATGATGGCGCCCAACAAAGATGGCCTCAACATAGTCCAGCTTGCCGCCAAACACAATAAGCCTGAAGTGATCAAGGCGCTGCATGCAAGAGGCATCCCCGTTGAAAGACTTTTAAAATTTAATAGGTTCGATAATAAGGGTTTCTCAGCCGTTATGTGGGCTGTTAAAAAAAATCACCCAGACATTATCCAAGCCTTCAGTGACATAGGTGCAACAGCGAAACAGCTTGAACCTGAAGCACGGAGACTACAGATTAGTGCTACAAAAGATACACTAACCATCACTGCCGCTAAACTCAACCACCATCAAGCTCTAAAAGCGCTGATCGATGCAGGGTTAACAGAACGTGAGCTGCTGCTAACCGGCCCTTATAATGAGAAGCCTCACTACATTGCTGCAGAGCTTGGCCATCATAAAATAGTAGCACTGCTGGGTAATGCCCTATCTCTTAAGACACTACTACAGTCTAAAGA
>JAYPBG010000422.1:0-2829 GCA_038124075.1 Gammaproteobacteria bacterium | reverse complement strand
ATAGAACAAATAACAACCTAATAGGCTGCTATTTCGCGCCAGCGACTATGTATGACCATTGCAACCATCACCGTCATTACTGTTCTAATTTGGAACAGAAGGCTCCAAAACAAAGCGAACCAGCGCACCCTGGATATCGCCAAACTCCTACAAGATTACAAAAATATCGCGCAAGCCCTCCGAAAAAGCCAAGCCCAACTGAATGCAGTGGTGAACCACCTACCTTTGGATCTTTGGGTATTCGACAACTCCGGTTACTGCGTGCTACAAAATACCAGCGCAACGCAACGCTGGGGTAATCAAACTCATACACACGTTTCAAACCTCGATCTTCCTGACAATTTTTTGAGTGAGTTCAAAGAGGGACAACGATCGGCCATGGAGGGGAAACAGATAGAAAAAGAGCTCAGCCTACCCACCTCTGAAACCGGTTCATTTCTCTATAAAACGGCACCGGTTCAATCAAAGCAGAAAATTTTTGGCAGCGTCAGCATTAACATTGATATCTCCGAACTGAAAGCAACCAAAGCGATGCTGCAAAGAGAGACCTCCTTCTCCAGGCTCTTCATGGATAACCTGCCTGCCCTCTTCTACCTTTTTAACCTAGAGGGCAAATTACTCAAGTGGAACGCAAACTTTGAACGCATATCAAACTACAACTCAAACCTCTTAAATAGCGTCTCCGCTCACGACCTCTTTAATAAAGCAGATCGCATGCGCATCAAACAGCATATATCACTGCTTCAACAAACAGGGTTCGCCGCCCTTGAGGCTCACTTACAGACCTGCCACGGCCGCAGCATTCCCTTCTACTTTACCGGCACCCTCATTACACATGCAGGCGAGACATGCATCTTAGGTTGCGGTATTGATATCTCTGAACGGAAAAAAGCAGAACATGCACTGTCATTGAGCGAAGAGCGCTTCCGCCTCGCCTTTGAGTCTGCCCCCATCGGCATGGCCCTGGTCAATATGAACGGTCAATTCATTCAAACCAACAGCCAACTCACTGATATTCTGGGTTATGATCAGAAAAGCTTTCTTACACTTAAACTGGCTGACATAGAGATCGGCTCAAAAATAGGCTTTAATGCCCCAACAGAGGGCCGCCTTAGCTCCAAAGCCTTTAATACAGAAAAAAAATTACAACACCAAGAGGGCCACATCGTCTGGGTTCAATACTCCAGCGTTCTCATTCATGACAGCGGCAACAACTCTCACTACCATGTTGTACAAATTGCAGACATTACAGAGCGAAAGCAGCTGCTGGCCAAATTGCATACACTCGCATATCACGACAGCTTAACAGGGCTCCCCAATCGCAAGCTCTTCACTGAGTTTTTGAGCAAAGCCCTTAAAAAAGCGGCACGCACCCCAAATCAGCTCATCGCTCTGATTTTTATCGACCTCGATCGGTTTAAGCGCGTCAACGACAGTCTAGGCCACCTAGCAGGAGATCAACTGCTCATCGGTGTTGCAAAGCGACTTCAAGCCGAACTGCGTCCAGCCGATATCATTGCTCGATTTGCCGGCGATGAGTTTGTTGTTTTACTCGATACCGTTTCCGATCAGAAAGAGCCTGTTGAACTGGCAGAACGTTTACAGAAGTCATTAGAAAAGCCGTTCGACATTGACGGTCATGCACTCACCTGCCCCGCCAGTATGGGCATCAGTGTGAAGCCTGCCGGCTACTCCAGCGCCGAAGTTCTGCTGCGCGATGCAGACACTGCCATGTATCGGGCAAAGACCAATGGTCGCGGTTGTGCAGTCATGTTCGACCACTCCATGCACACTCAAGCCCGCTCAGATCTCGACATAGAGAACAGACTGCGTGCGGCCTTCGAGAATCGTACCCTTAAAATCTATTATCAGCCCATTGTCTCGATGGAAACCGGTAAAGTGGTCTCGGTTGAAACCCTTACACGGTGGCCTGATCCCAAAGACAGCAGCAAAGTGCGCTTGCCCGGTGAATACCTTCACATCGCAGAAGAGACCGGACTCCTTGAAGAGATGGATCGCTGGGTACTGGAGAGCAGCGTAAAACAGCTATCACAGTGGCAAAAGACATTGCGCTGGAGTGGAAAACCACTGGGGCTGAGCGTGAACTTTTCCAGCCGCCACCTTTTAGCGGATGATTTTATTGATTTTCTTCAATCGCTTCTACAACGTTACCAGATCGCACCAAAATCACTGAACATAGAAATCACTGAATCATCCAAGCTCGATGACAGCAAAAAAACTCACGAAACGCTGAGCGCTTTAAGAGCGCTCGATGTCAATATTCATCTAGACGACTTCGGTACAGGCTACTCAGCACTGGGCTACCTCTATAAATTCCCAATTGATGCTCTGGAAATAGATAAATCCTTTATCAACAGAATGTTAAAAAGTGAAAAGCACCTTGCCATTGTGCGCAGCATTATTCTGCTAGCCAAGACCCAAAACATCAAGGTGACGGCAGAAGGGATTGAGAGTCAGAAACAGTATGATCAGCTTCAGTCCATGGGCTGCGCCAACGCTCAAGGCTACCTTATCTCCAAGCCCATACCGATTGAAAAAGTGAATACCCTACTGAACACAAAACCTAAGGTTATTGAAGAGGCATCGGCGGTCATCTAGGCGTGAGCACGGCCCTCCCACACTCGTGCTCCACATGAGCACTCCACACTCTAAAAGCGGTGAGGTTTTCACAGCCATAAAGTGCTTTAATCATGCTTCTCATATGCTTTAAATCCGACACCTGATCTGGATCAGGTGAATCCAACTCAAAATCAGCCTCCATATGGTGCAGATATTGGCGCTGAACAAAAAAGGCGCGCCGCTCTAAGT